>CAYSKC010000180.1:0-1503 GCA_964431615.1 uncultured Candidatus Saccharibacteria bacterium | reverse complement strand
TGAGTTTCAATAATTGGAAGGGATGTAACTGACCCACCCCCTTTTGCATCAGATAACTGAACACCACGTTCAAGTAGTGCAGAGTGAAGGTAAAAAATGTCTCCAGGGTAAGCTTCTCTTCCTGGTGGACGTCTCAAAAGGAGTGAAATCTCTCTGTATGCCCAAGCATGTTTTGTTAAATCATCATAAACGACAAGTGCATCTTCTCCCTGTTCTGCAAAGTATTCTGCAATAGCTGTCCCAGTGTAAGCTGCAAGGTATTGCATTGATGCTGAATCTGAGGCTCCAGCAACAACAATTGTTGTATATTCCATAGCTCCCGTCTTTTCAAGCTCAGCTGTTATCTGGGCTATTTTTGATACTTTTTGGCCAATTGCAACATATACACATTTTACTTGTGGAAGTCCTTGCTCTTTTGAGCTTTGAATTTGGTTGATAATTGTGTCAATTGCAATTGCTGTCTTCCCAGTTTGTCTATCACCAATGATCAGTTCTCTTTGTCCTCTTCCGATTGGAATCATCGAGTCAATACTTTTGATACCTGTTTGAAGAGGTCTATCAACATCACGTCTATCAAGTACTCCTGGAGCTATTTTTTGTAAAAGCATTTTTTTTGAGTTTTTGAGATCAATTGATCCTTTTCCATCAATTGGGTTTCCAAGTGGGTTGATAATTCTGCCTAGAAACTTTTCTGAAACATTTAGAGAAAGTAGTTCACCAGTTGTCTCAATTCTATCTCCTTCAGCAATTTTCCCAAAATCACCAATTGTAATAATTCCACAAGTCTCTGCTTCCAGATTTAGAACAAGTCCTTTTATTCTGTCTCCATCGGTTGTGACAATATCCACGAGTTCGTTTGAGCCAGCTTCTGTGAGACCATCTGCAATTACTACTCCATCTTTTTGTTCAAGCACTCTTCCTGAGTTTTTTAGTTCCATAAATTTGCCAATAATATACCTTCAGCTAAAAACTAATTAGCCTCAGGCTGAAAATTAATAATATTATCATCAATCATAATACTTATTCCTTTGTCTGTATCGGGATCAACATCAAAATCAAAGCCATATTTTTTTTCTGGAAATTTTTTATTAATTTTTTCCTTGATTGTTTTTTTTTGATTTTCATCAAGTTCTAAAGAGCTTGTTACTGTCACCACATGGATTTCTCCTCTTTTCAATTCTTGATAAGCTTTCAGAAGTTTCTGAACATCTTCGTCTTTGACAACTGAAAACACTGAGATCATCTTTTCGATATCATCCCTTGATTTTTTTTTGAGGTTTGAAAGTGTTGCTACTTTATCAAGCAGATCCATATTATAGAGAATTAATGGTTGATGAAATAATGTCTTTGTCTATTTCAATTTTGTTTGACTTGTAAGATTTTTCAACAATTTTTTTTGCTGTTGTTACTATCTTTTCATTCATCTCTTTTTCCAACTTCTTTTTTTCAATTTCCAATGTTTCATGAGCTTTTGTCACAATATCTTCGGCATCTTTTTTGGCT
>CAYSKC010000179.1:0-1504 GCA_964431615.1 uncultured Candidatus Saccharibacteria bacterium | reverse complement strand
AGCTCATATACACAATCAGATAGTCTATTTGATATTCTTCCTTCAGAGTTGTAAGTATTTTCACTTTATCATAATCCACTTCCAATACATTATTGTCATTGTACTTTGAAAATGTATAAGTCCCATACTGTTTTTCTGGTAAATTTTTTTCATCAATATTTCCTTCCTCATCCATATAAGGACACATATTACAAGTCCAGTTTTTGTTCCAATAATAAAATGCAACATCGTCAGCTGAAATCATACCAATATTTTTATTACCAATTGTTTTAAGGGCAATATTTGAGGAAACTGAAAGATTTGAACCAGTACCGGTTGTTTGTATATTATTGTCAGAAAGAATCGCGAGAGTATTTTCCATTGCTTTTTGTCCAGCGTCTCCCGCATGATTTCCAGCAAGGGAAAGAAAGTCAAATCCGAGATCTGAAAGCCCTTTTGCAACCTGATCATCTCCTCGAAATAGCATACAACCAGTACAGGGTTCTGGATCACCGAGAAGCGAATTTTCCAGGAGAGCAATTGAGATATCTGCATTTTTTATATCGTCTTTGAAGAAATCAAAAAGATAGGTGTAATTATCAAAGACATTGAGAGCTAGTCTGTCAACAGCACGGGCTGGAATTATTTCACCCCCTGAGAAAATAGTCGTAATTTTTTCTTGATCAAAAAAATCTTGATTTTCCGCTGTAATGTCAAATTTAAATGGATAATTTGAAAGGTCTGCATTTTTGTCCCAGAAATAAATTCCATCAACTGTCAAAGTTTTCATGTCTGGTTTGACATCTTCTGGCTTTAGAATTGCTATTTTATCGTTTGAAAGTTCATAAAGAATTTCGTTTGTATAGAAAAATTCAACTGAATAATCCGAAAGGATAAGGTTTTGTAAATCAAAGGTAGTAATCAGATTGCTATTTTTTATTTCTTCTCGTGTGTAGTTTGATTTGGTGTTTGTAAATTTTGAGACAGGAACGAGATACTGGGTGTATTTTTCAGTTTTCTCAATTGGCGTATTCTCCGTTTCGTTACTTTTGAAAATATCATTCCTGTTTAGAATAAATACAATTCCAAGTACTAAAATTACGAAGACTAAAAAAATAATTTTTAGTTGTTTTCTATTGTTAGTCATATCTGATTAATTGTGAATGATGAATTTTGGATTATGAATTAAGTAAGAAAGATTTAAGAATTAAGAATAAAAAATTAAAATTTTAGTCTTAAGAATCATATCTCACGATATCGTCCCGATCTTAGCTAGTTCGATTTTTTCTTTTTCGATAAACGATTTGATTTTGAGATTTATATTGTCTCTAGTGATTATATAGTCCGAATAATCATTGTTTACCATTTTGTAAACGATATTTACAACTATCGCACGTTCGGAAAATTCCGAAACTACTATTCTGGTTTTTTTTGTATCCACAAGCTCGTTTGAATTAATAATCTTTTCTATTTCTTTTTTTGTTGTTTCAAGTTTTTTTGAGGTTGTTTTGAGATCTAGAAGTAA
>CAYSKC010000178.1:0-1521 GCA_964431615.1 uncultured Candidatus Saccharibacteria bacterium | reverse complement strand
CAGAGGAATTTGATCCTTCCCAAAAAATTGAGAGGCTTTTTTTGAGTGCTCCTGCAGAAGCAAATACTGAAGCTGTATCTGCCATAAAGAATGCTGATTTTATTGTTATTGGTCCTGGAGATTTATATACAAGTTTGATTCCAAATCTGTTGGTGGAGGGTATCCCTGAAGCTATCTATATGTCAAAGGGAAAATTTATTCTTGTAAATAATCTGATGACAAAACTTGGTCAGACACATTGGATGAAGGGATCAGAGCTTGTTTTAGAGATCGAAAAATACGCTAGTAGAGTTGTAGATATAGTTATTCAAAATACTCAAAAAATTCCAGAGGATGTATTAGCTAAATATCTTGAATCTGGCGAAAGGGTTATGGAAGACAATCTAGGAAAGCTGGAACGAGAAGTAGTTAGGGCTGATTTGATTGGGGAAAGAGAGATAACAAGATCAAGTGGGGATACATTGGTTCGAAGCCTGATTCGACATGATAGTAGAAAGCTTGCTGAAGTACTCTATAAAATTTTTAATAATTAAAACAATGAGTGGTATTACCTTGCTTTTATTGGGTGCTGGATCTAGTTCAAGAATCAAACCTCTGGGAGACAAAAATCTTTTCGTTTTTCTTGAAAAAACTTTGTTAGAACATAAGGTTGAGCAGGTAAAAAAAATATCAAATATTGAAAAAGTTTTAGTGGTTGCAAACAAAAATAATTACAAGAAATTTTCTGAATTGTCGAGAGGTCAGTTTGAAGTTGTTATTCAAAAAGGCGAAGGACAGGCTGGAGCTGTTCTAACAGGTCTTGAGAGATCTGAAGGTGGACCAGTTTTGGTTATGAATGTGGATGATTTTTTTGATGATTTACTTATCGATGATTTGAATAAAAGGCTAAATGAATTTTTGGACGATAATAAAGGTTTTTTTGTTGCTGTCAAAGTAAATGAATATTTTCCAGGGGCATATTTACACCTTAATCCCAACGGATTCGTTGATGATTTGATTGAGAAACCAGGTAGTGAGAATATGCCCTCAAATTATTTCAAATTTGTTTTAGATTTTTTTCCAGATTCTAATGCTTTGAAAACACAACTTATTAATTCACAAAGTATAAAGGATGATTTGTATGAGGTTGCGACAAGCAATCTTATGAGAAGTGGCACAATATTTGAAATGATTGAGTATTCTGGTCAATGGGTGAGTATCAAATATCCATGGCATATTTTGACTACTGCAAATTATTTTCTAAATAAAATTGATAATCAGAGTATTTCTCCAGGTGCTTTTGTTTCACCAAATGCTTACGTAAATGGGAATGTGATTATTGAGGAGGGTGTGAAGGTCTATGATGGTGCAGTCATCAATGGTCCAGTTTTTATTGGGAAAAATTCAATAATTGGAAACAATGCACTTGTGAGAGGATCAATGATCGGCAAAAATTGTGTAATTGGTTTTGCATCAGAAGTAGCTAGATCATATCTTTCTGATAATGTCTGGCTTCACAAAAATTATATTGGTGATTCGGTT
>CAYSKC010000177.1:0-1535 GCA_964431615.1 uncultured Candidatus Saccharibacteria bacterium | reverse complement strand
TGAAAGAAGTACAATACAAGGATAAATCCAAAACAAGACTTTCATGTTTGAAATATTGAGTATCAACCCACCAACGATAGATGAAAGTAGTACAGATAAACTTACAATAGCCCTCTGAGTTGATAATATCTTTGGATATCTTTTTTCTTCGCCAGCTATTAAAAGAGAGTCATAAATAAGTGCTTGGTTTGATCCCGAATGAAAAGCTTTGTAAAAGGCCCATACCGCCTGTGATAACAAAAGCAACCAGAAACTATCCATAAGAGCCATAAGTATCCCTCCAACCAATAACAAAAAAGTCCCTAAAATCCACGATAATTTTCTAGAAATCAAATCCGAAACAAGTCCAGTTGGAACCTCCAAAAGCAATACTGCAATACTGAAAACTATTTCAGTCACCATATAATCAGAGTATTTCATCCCAATATCTCTCGTGGCGTACAAAACCAGAAAGGGAATCCATACAACAAACTGATCCAGAAACGACGAAAAATAAAATATCCAAATATTTCTTTTGCATTCTTGCTTATTCATTTTCGTGTTGGGAAATATTTTGAAAGTTATAGATTTCTTCTAATCATTTCATATACTACGTTTGTACCCACTACTCCACCAATTTGGTCAACAAGGATTCCGGCTTTGAACAGAAATATCGAAGGAATTTTCTCAACTTCATATTTATCAGTTACTTCTGGAGATTCATCCACATCTACAATATATACCTCTGCATCTGACTGTTCCTGTTCTTTGAGATTTTTGAACAATTCAATGATTTTTTGTGAATCCTCATTAAACTCAGCCACAAAAAAGATCAAAACAAGGGCACCTTGAATCAGTGACTCAAAATCTGAAAGGTCTGTTTTCATAGATATTTAAGTAACATTTTGAATAGTATACCCTAACACAATTCGATTTCCAACTCTAAACCTGATTCTCAAACAAAACATATCAGCAACAAATTAATAATTCACTATGAAAAATGAACAAATCATAAGTACCTGACATTAAATGATCAACAATGTATAATTGGTCAATATTTTGAAAATAAAAGAGTGTTGAGTGTTTTTTGAATGTGAATAAAATTTATTAATTTAAATAAAAAATATGAAAAAGTTTTTGAAAGATAATTGGTTTTTGATTTTGATAATTGTTTATGTACTTTTTCCACTGGACTTGATTCCAGATGCAATACCTGTTTTTGGGAATATTGATGAAGGAATGGTACTCTTGATAGAGCTTATCCGAAGACTAAGAGGTAGACCCCCTCAACCTGTCAACGAAATTGAAAAAAGAGTTATAAAAGACTAATTTTTTATACTATCAATGTGTTTCAAAAAGTTAACCCACAACAAAACTTTCCAGCTCTTGAAGATGAGATAAATAATTTCTGGAAAAAAAATAATATTTTCAAAAAACAGGTTGAATCAAGACCTGAAAATGATAAGTATGTTTTCTATGATGGACCTCCTTTTATCACTGGACTTCCTCATTATGGTCATCTTTTGGGAAGCATATCAAAAGACATCATTCCAAGA
>CAYSKC010000176.1:237-1584 GCA_964431615.1 uncultured Candidatus Saccharibacteria bacterium | reverse complement strand
GACTATTCCAATTCCTTCTATTGGTAGAAAAATTGAGTATTTCCATACAAATCCAAATACATAACCCAAAAGAAGTACACATATTGGATATATGATTTTTTCAGTCCAGTCTTTGTATCGAAAAAATAAAACCATAGCACTCAAAATACCAAGCGTACCAAAGTCCCATGTATTTATCATATAAGCCCAACAGAGTACTACAGACAATACAAATACCCATTTGAGTTCCTTAAAAAAAGAATTGACTTTTGTTTTCCACATGACAAATAGAATAGAAAGAACAATCAAAGCAACAAGAAGTCCCCAAGTATGGGCATGTGTATCTGCTACAGAAAATCCATATATTGGCATTTCTGTAATTGTATCTTTGATAAATCTCGTAGCATCTGCATACCAATAGTTTACAGAGTCCGAAAAACCAAAGAGTTTTCTGACACTTCCAAATAACCAAAGAACGGAATGAATTGGGCCTGAAAATAGGGTTAAAAATAGTGTCAAAATTCCGGCAATCTTTTTCGTAATCAAAGAAGTACTATCTGAAATGTATCCATATACATCGACCCCAAATCTATAAGCATTTATTCCCGATATTGCAAAAACCCAAGAAACGAGCATGAAAAAGCCAGGAATTGAACTAATACGTGATAAAAGCAAAATAACATATCCCAAAAAATGTGAAAAATAATAATAATTTACCGTTTCTCCAACCATCCAGAAATCAAATAATGGAAGAGTTCGTGCGTTGAATAACGATTCCAAAAATCCATAATCCATAAATCTCTCTATTTGGTAGATAGTTGAACCATGTCCCCTTATCCAGAACCAGAATGTAAGAAGCGTGATAAATAATAATTGAATCTTTGCAACCTGTAACAATTTGAAGTTTTTTCTGATAAAACCTGTCTTGAATTCAATAAATAGGTTGATACAAATCCATAAAAACACAACAAAAAAAAGACTCCATATGCTCAAAGGAAAAATTTTGAACGTTGCAAGAACAAAATAAATATATGCTATAGAAAACCAACCTATTAGATGCGAAATGCTGTAACCTCTATCCGACAATTTCTTGAAAATTAGAGAGGTCATTGGCCATGAAATAAACCCGACAAATAAATTTGTAAGAAAGATAGGAAGTAAATATTTAAACCATTCACCAAAAAATATCGAATACATTGAAGATAAGAAAAAATTAATCAGAAAAGTCAAATCGATTTTCTCAAGAATCAATTATGAAATCAAAATTTCAACAAATATTTGAAATAATTGGTTAGAATATTAGCAATAATCTTTACACAAATGTCAAATTTTCGAGGTGTAGAAAAATTAGGAGAATGTTTTGGACGT
>CAYSKC010000176.1:0-227 GCA_964431615.1 uncultured Candidatus Saccharibacteria bacterium | reverse complement strand
CACAATTGATTGGGATAGGCTCGACACAGAAAATAATCACCAGATCTTCTCTCTGAACAATTCCCTTATACTTTTTGGAAAAATTATCTCTCTATCAATCTTTATCTCAATTATCGTAATTTCCGGATTGAATGGAGAAAATTTATCTCTAAATATTTTTAACCCTGGTTTTAAAGAGATATCAATACTTTTCTCATTTTCCGGTATTCTCATTTTTTTTAAAATTT
>CAYSKC010000175.1:0-1632 GCA_964431615.1 uncultured Candidatus Saccharibacteria bacterium | reverse complement strand
TAAATTTATCAAAAAAAGGGCTGTATGCTCCCCAAAGAAAAAAAGAAACAATCACAAAACCTAAACCTTTTGCTAAATCTCTAAGTTGAAAACCATCTTTTAACTCCCGAAAATTGATTGCTGTCAAAAAAATACCTAACAAAGATACCAGTATCCCAATTACTTTCCATATCGTAAATTCTTCATGAAAAACAAAAAAAGAAATGAATGCCGAAAAAAGAGCATAAGGCGCAACGATTGACCCTACAATACTTACTTTTCCAACCTTATAAGCTTTGTATACCAAAAAACTTGCAACAAAATCCGCAAGAGCAAAAAGAAACGAAAACAAGATATTCTTCAATAAATTTTCTGGAGCAACTGGTTCCACGAACAACAAAATCAATAGTATACATGCACCAATGAGACGAATATACAACAAAGCTTTCAATTCCCCTGCCCTATCAATAAATTTTTTTGCAAAAACATCGGTAAGCCCTCCAGAGATCATAGCTATCACTCCAAAGAATACTGCATTGTACAAATCTGTATTCAAATTTTTGTTGTTAAATACCTTAATTAAACCATATAATCTTACAGATTAAATAGAAAAATATGAATATCAATTCTCTTCCAAGAATTTTGTGTAGAAAAGAAAAAATTAACAACCAAAGATGCCTGATTGATGATCAAAAAGACATATTCAAAATTAGGAACGTATTGAGACTGAAAAATGGTTCGAATTTGAGAATTTTTGATGGAGAAAAAAATGAATATGTGTGCAAACTCATTAACCTCTCCAAATCTGGAATAGAGGCTGAAATAATAGAAAGAATAGTTGAAGAAAAGAAGGAAAGAAAAGAAGACAATGTGACAATCATTTTGGCTCAAGCTTTGACTAGATCAAGTAAAATTGAAGAAATTATCAAAATGAATACAGAGATTGGAGTATCAGAATTTATTTTTTTCGAATCCGATCATTCAATAGTCAAGCTCAAAGATATTAAACCTACAAAAATTGATAGATGGCAGAAAATAGCAGAGGAAGCAACACGTCAATCCGAACAATTGATTCTTCCAAAAATCAATGCCCCTACGAAATTCAGAGATCTTGGAAATATTGAGGCTGATCATAAACTTTTACTTCATGCGAGAGAAACAGATGTTTCAGTCCTTTTGCACAATTTGAAGTATGAATCTTCAAGTTCGATTCTCGTGGTCATCGGCCCAGAAGGTGGGTTTTCAGATCGAGAACTTGAATTTGCAGGAAAAAATTTTGAAATTCTTCATCTCAATCTCCCCATACTTAGGACCGAGACTGCTGGGGTGGTAGTGTGCTCATACATATTAATAGAAAACAAAAAACGCTCCTAACGGAGCGTTTCAGTATTATATAGATTATAAATCCCCTCCTTCTGTAAGTTGTGTTCCGTCATTGTAATAATCAATAGGCGGTTCTAATGTTCCATCCTCCTCATTATCCTGTGGGAATTCTGGAGCTCCTTCTACTTGAGTTGGGTGGAATATCTGAGATAACATCCCAAGAATCTGCTGTAGTTCCCCTTCATTTAGTTGTAAATCCTCAGCTGAAACATCAAAAATTTCGGGTGCATCATCCTCATCCAAATCCATACTTCCATTAGTTATTTGTAT
>CAYSKC010000174.1:0-1658 GCA_964431615.1 uncultured Candidatus Saccharibacteria bacterium | reverse complement strand
TTGAACTATGAACATCACGGACCGAGAAAGTTGCTCTCTCTTTTGTAAGTCCACCAGGACCACCTGCAGTAATTCTTCTCTTTGTTTCAATCTCCGATAAAATATTTTCTTGATCCATATAACGAGATACCTGACTGCTACCAAAGAACTGATTGATAGAAGCAATTACTGGTCTAGTATTAACAAGAACCGATGGAGTTACAAGTTCATCTGTTCCATATGTTCCCATCCTATCTCGAATATTTTTTTCCATCCTGAGAACGCCTATTCTTATCTGATCAGCGATCAACTCACCCACACCTCTGATCCTTCTGTTTGCAAGATGATCAATATCATCAGGTTCAATCGTACCCGAGTTGAGTTCAATCAAAGCTTTTGTAATGTTTACAAGATCTTCCTTCTTAAGAACATAATCATTTGGATCAATATCTAGATTAAGATTAAGTTTTTTATTCAATTGATATCTACCAACCCTACCCAAATAAAATCTTCTTTTATTGAAAAAAATACTTGCAATAAAATTCTCTGCAGCTTCAAGACTAATTGAATCTTCGGGTCGTAATTTTCTATAAATATCAAGCAATGCCTCTTCTTTATTTTTGGAAGGATCCCTTTTGAGAGTATTATCCAATAATTTCAATTCACCAACATCATATTTTTCAAAAAGATTTTTTATCTCCTCATCTGATGCATAACCAACTGCTCGAAGAAGTGTTGTCAATAAAACCTTAGGTCTTTTATCCAAAAGCTTAACAGACATAACTCCATGCCTATTGACTTCAAAATCGAACCATCTTCCACGAGTTGGCATTAGTTTGACCCCATACAATGATTTATTGTCTTTTGTAGTCACTTTCAATTCATGAAACAAAAGCCCCTCTGCTCTAGCAATCTGCATCACAACAACACGCTCATTACCACTTACAACAAAAGTGCCTCTTTCACTCATCATAGGCACATCCGCAATAAATAGTTTTTGTTTTTTGATCTCACCAGTCTTTTTATTTACTAACCTGGCATTTGCATAAAGAGGGCGATCATAAGAAAGCCCGAGTTTAATAGAATCTTTGAAAGAATGATTGAGTTTCCCCCATTCAATTCCCTCAAAATAGAGTTCCCATGCCTCACTAGTATAATCAGTGATAGGGCTAATTTCGTCAAAAAGTTCCTGCAGTCCAAAATCCAAAAAAAGCTCAAAAGAACCAATTTGAGCCTCAATTAAATTAGGGGATAATGTAGGATAATCAAATTTTGACAAACTAATTCTTTTTGTGTGACCAGACATATTGAACTTAGTTTATAAATATAATTAAGAAGATACATACCAAATCTTTATACAAAGATCTGAAATTGTTGCGATTTCTAATAATAAGTTAAGCAGTTGGAGTCTTGAAACCAGTCCTCATCTTTTCAAGAAACAGAAAAAACAACACACTCAGATGAAGTGCGTCGTCGTACATGAAAATCTATGATTTTAAACAAAAATCATACTTATAAATCACTAATTTTCTTGGTGAAGTATAGACACAAAACCCCCTTATGGCTAAAACCATCTACGATATATATCACAAAGAAATAATTAAGTCAAGAAAAAACAAGGAATATTTAATTCTTTTAATGTTGCATTCATGGCGAAAGAACAGGACGGTTAAATACCG
>CAYSKC010000173.1:0-1733 GCA_964431615.1 uncultured Candidatus Saccharibacteria bacterium | reverse complement strand
CAAACTGGGGATAAACGTGCCACAAGCTCACAGTAAAGCACAATACTTTGGCCTAAAGGTCGAACTATTTAATTTATCAAATTGAAGGAATATGAAAATAGCAATCATTGGTAGCATGAAGTTTTCCAAACAAATGCTTGAAACAAAATCAATACTTGAACAATCTGGTCATATAGTTTTCTTGTCAAAATACGCTCAACCCTACTCCAACCTTTCATCTGAAGATATCACAAAACAAACTATAGCCGATAAGAATGAAGAAAATGCTTTGACAGAATTCTGCCCACAGATTGAAGAATCAGATGCAATTTTGGTATTAAATTTTGATAATAATGATATAAAAAATTACATTGGTGGAAACACATATCTTGAGATGGGTTATGCAGCAATTCTTGGAAAAAAAATATTTCTGCTAAATCCAATACCCGAACCCATAAAGGGAATTGATTTTTATCAGTCAGAAATTGAGGCGATGAATCCTGTTATTTTAGATGGTGATATAACCAAAATCAAATAGTAATAAAAATTATTTTCTAGCGTTTAGTAGTAGTATAAATTTTAAATTAGCTCAATGAAAAAAATTGTCAATGGTGTTGTGGTTTTTGTTGTATTTGCTTTGGTCGCAGTCGGTACGTATATTCTCTTTTCTGATAAAAATGAGGATACAAAAGATAGTTTTGACTCAACCAAGGTTGCTATAGCAAATCCAGCATCCGAATATTGTGCTGAAAATGGTGGGATTTCTGAAATAAGAACAGCTGCGGATGGATCACAAACCGGATATTGTATATTTGATGATGGTAATGAATGTGAAGAATGGGCTTATTTCAACGGCGAGTGCAAACCTGGAATTGATAAAACCACTCTGAAAATTTATATGTTTGACAAAGATAAATTTGATGTTCCAGACAATACTGATTATTTGACTGCTGTCGAGAGAACTACAGATAGAGAGGATCTTGCAACATATGCAATCGAACAAATAATTAGCGGACCAACATTAGAAGATAAGCAAACAGCAAATTTGGATGGTACTTTTGGACAAAATTCCTTTGGTTGGTTTGAAGGTGCATCCAATTGTGGCGAAGATGATTTTACAATAATGATATCAGATGAAAAAGTTGCCACAGTGAAGTTTTGCAAGACAACAATGCTAGCTGGAGATATGTCTGGGTTTATTATCGAAGATCAAATCAGAAGAACGCTAAAACAGTTCCCAACAATTGAAAAAGTAGAAATACTAAATAGTCAAGGATCTTGTTTTGATGATATGTCTGGACTAAACGACTGTGTAAAATAAAATACTTCAACCTCAAGGCCAAAGTATTGTGCTTTACTGTGAGCTTGTGGCACGTTTATCCCCAGTTTGATGAATAGGATTTTTGCGATCTTAAAACAATAATTAATCCCTAAATATTTTTTTTCTGATCTCGTAAACTATTATTGTTGGGACATAGAAGGAAATATTTGCAACCATCATTCCAACAACCAATCCTATTGGGACATTTCCAATTAGTTTTGGAAAATACCAATTTGTGAAGGGTCTAACTATGAAACTATCCAAGTATTCTCCCGGACCAAATTCGATTAAAGTATTTCGTAGCTCTTTAAGTACGGGAATGATTCCAAACCCTTCTTTTCTATTGTTCATATCAGTATAAATGATCTTTCCATAATACAAAATATTCTCGCCCCAGGTAGCAGCAATTGCAGTAATGATCGGGTTCTTAAAA
>CAYSKC010000172.1:0-1782 GCA_964431615.1 uncultured Candidatus Saccharibacteria bacterium | reverse complement strand
GAAAAGAATTTATCTTCTTTCAGGAATGATATTCTGCTCTAATTGTCATAGAGTATTTGTGTGTCAAACACAATTACCCAATGCAAAAAATCGGAGAATTCAAGAAGCAAAATTCTATCGTCATAGACTTAGCGAAGATCATTGTGGTAATAAATATATATCTGCCAGAAGACTTGACGACTATGTATGGGAAAGAATAGTCCGCTTGTTAGTAGACCCTGACATTATACAGATGGCACATGAAGACATTCTTTCCAAATCAAAACAGAAATTCAACGAGAACATGAACAACAAACAAGCCATCCAACAATCGATAGAAAAATACAATACACAGCTTGAAAACCTCAATAGAGCCTATACAGATCCAGACATTGGACTAACGAAAAATGAATACATAAACCAGAGGAAGGAAATTGAAGCTCGCATTGCTAGTGGCTTGAATCGAATTGAAGAATTGGATTCAACGCCTTCGCCAACTATTAGTGAAAACCAAATTCAAAATCTTATCGAGTTTTCAAATACTGTTAGAGAAATGCTGACCACTGAAAACTCCTCAATAGCCCTGGAACAAAGGCGGGAAATATTACAGACGCTTGATACAAAAGTATATATATCGAAAGACGGAGAAATCGAAATCGAAGTATTAGCCTCGATTTGGTTATAAGAAATTTTTATGTACGGATTTATGTAGTCGATCATGACACTTCTCTGGCTGCTTTCAGAAAGCAACAAAAGAGCGCAGAAACAACTTTTGAGCGATAATTCTAGTGACAACTAAAAACTTTGATCAATTTTTGCAAAGGGTCCTCATAGGAGATTATTATGCCTGATTTCATTAGCCTTACTTGTCCAACATGCGGGGGAAAGCTACAGATCACCAATGATATTGAGCGCTTTGCTTGTGGACATTGTGGGAATGAGCACGTTGTAAGAAAAATGGGAGGAGTGATTTCCGTTGCACCAGTGATCGAAGAATTAAAGGGAGTCAAGACTGGTGTTGACAAAACCGCATCTGAATTAGCAATAGCTAGACTTGAAAGGGAAATAATAAACCTTGAAAAAGAAAACCAAGAGACAATAAGTAGTATTACAGATGCAATTAATTATCAAAAAAGGTACATGCTGAACTTAGCACCTTCTTATAAATGGATTTAGTGCGTTGATGGCAGAGGTTTATACGGTTTCGATTTCACTTTTGGTAATTGGCATTTTGTTAATGGTCTTCTCAGTTTTCTTTGACAGGAGAAAAACAAGGGATTACAAAAGGATAGTATCGAAATGCAAGAGTAATATATCAAAATTGGAGTCAAGTAGATTTAATAAAAGCCTCGAAAATGATAAATTGGTTAAACAAAAATTGGAGGAAATTAGAAAGTTCAAGGAAATGGTTGAAATTCCGAAAGAATAGAATGCTTTTATTAGAATCGAATATTTTTTATGCGGGATGATGAATATCGCAGAAGCAAAAAAGTGAATTATTTCATCGGTTGATAATAACCAAAAAAATCCTTTATGATGAGTATCATTGAATTGCATGTGTCTATAATCTATAATATTCTGATGATCGGCCCGCCCGGCGCCGGCAAGACGCTTATGGCACGCGCCCTGCCCTCCATCCTGCCCTACATGACCCTCGAAGAGTCACTCGATGTCACCCGCATTTACTCCGTGGCAGACGCGCTTCCGGAGGGCATCCCGCTGCTTAAGAGCCGCCCCTTCCGCTCACCGCACCACACCATCAGCCACGCCGGCCTGGTGGGAGGTGGCAACTGGCCGCACCCC
>CAYSKC010000171.1:0-1810 GCA_964431615.1 uncultured Candidatus Saccharibacteria bacterium | reverse complement strand
TCAAGTTTAGAGAATCCCCTTTTAAAATCTTTGATCGTTCAGTCACTTCTTCTTCATCAAAGAACACCTTTACAGAATCAATGTACTCATCAGAAGGAGCTCTCAAATAGAAATTGAACTCAGGAGATCTGTTTGTGAGCAAATTCACTATCTTCACTTCTTTGGGAAAAATATAAAGCGATCTGCTCAAGACAACTCTCTGTTGAATATCTGCCCCTTTCTCCTCAAAAAGCTGGTTGTAAATCGAAATATCAGTTTTTCTTTGTTCTTCTACAAGCTTAGTCTCAGCAACGCTTATTTCCTTCCTCTCAGTTTCAGATTTGGATAATTCTTTTTCCTTTATTTCCTCAACTCTTTTTTCGATATCATCTACAATCTCAAATAAATATTCTTTTTCTAGCATATTTCCATTAGTTGCCTGAATTTCAAGTTTCAATTTGTGTTCCCCTGCAGAAAGTTCTGTCTCTGGCTTGAAATATACAGAGTCTTCTGGGATCTTCAAACTCTCAATATATGCAACTTCATTAAAAGCATGGTAACCCCTGTTTACTAGATCTATTACAACACCACGCATCTGTACTAGAAGGATAATTGTAATAATTAGAGGAAGACATCCACCCAGTTGTGCAGGCATGTATTTGGAACTTAATTTCATGAGCTCTGAATTCATTTTTTCTGGATTTTTTGCATAAGACTGCCTAACTTTCTTGGATTTCTCCTGAAAAATTTTCATTTGTTCTGCTGATTTCAGTTGTTTTTTGGTGATTGGAATAGTAATAATTTTTGCAATTAATGCAATTACTATAATTGACCAACCAAGATTATTTCCAAATAGATGATACAAAGCTATCAAAACATTGAAAATTGGCTGATAAAAAAATATACGCGCTAAAAAACTCAACATGATAAATAAACTAATAATAAATACTTCGGATTGGTTCTTACTTAATCTACAACCAAAAGATCATAATTTGTAATAATTCAACCTGAAATATATCATATTATTTCAAAAAGACTAAATTTTTTTGTGTTTCGTTTGATATTTTTTAGATCTTCTTTCTTAGTTTCTGAGTCTGTTGTATGATATCTGTGAAAGACATTGAATAATATGCAACAAAACGTTCAACAAAAAACAGATGTTCAAACTGAAACTACAAGTATTGATCCTCAGAAAATTCAAATGGATCCAAAAGCAGAAATGATTCGAGACAAACTTCAGCAGGATGTAGTCAATATTATTACAAAAAAACTCGAGACAGGCGAAATGACTGAAGAACGAGCCAAAGCAATTGCTCAAATGACTCTAAGTAAACTACCTGAAGGGATATCATACAGAAATTTGATGATCGTCATACCAACTCTTGATGATGAATTTGAGGAACTTAGAGCAGCAGTATATCCGATTATTCACGAATACCAACAAAAAATGGCACAACAAATCCAAATTGAAATTTCCAAGCTGGTCAAAGAAAGAAGGCTTGGAGAAGCACTGGATCTAGCCAATAAAACTATTAAATTTGAAGAAACACTTGGATAACCATGTCAGAAAAAATCAGACTATTCATTCGCAATGAAATAAAAGAAAACAAAGCTAATATCGGTGATTTGTATATAGATGTGATCACAGATGCTGTTTATAAACAACTTGCCGAATTGTTTCCAAAAGAAGGACTAGAAGTAATGGTACAAAAATTGGGGCCTGTTTTTGAACAAATGATTGATGCAATAATTCCTATCGTGCAAGAATATGAAGAAAAAGTAGACGAAGTTCTTACAGCCTATGTTGGGAAACTATTGGAAGCAGTACACA
>CAYSKC010000170.1:0-1813 GCA_964431615.1 uncultured Candidatus Saccharibacteria bacterium | reverse complement strand
TAATTTATTAGTACAAGAAGAAAGCTTGTATTATCGATGGCTTTGATTGAATGCTTTGCATTTTCATCCATCTCAAATAAAACACCTGAGGTCATTTTGATTTCTTTTCCTTCAAGGGTAAATATACCATCACCTTCAACAACATATACAATTCCCTTTTTGGTTGATGTATGCTCACCTATGTCTGTTTCCTTACCCATACAAAAAAGAGTGATACTTGTTTTCTCATTCTTGATCAAAACTTTGCTTAAAATTCCATTGTCTGTGTATTTGATGTTTTCTTTTAAATTGTTCATTTTTATTAATTATGAATGATGAATGTTAGATTTTAAATTAGGAATTAGAAAACAAGGATTTAGGAAAATTAAGAATTAAGAATTAAGATTTAAGATTTAAGAATATTAAGTACTAGTGCCCGAACATTGAGCATTGAGTACTATCAGCCTACCCAGTGGCGAATGCAAACTGGGTCTCACGATTCAAGTCTCATGACTCACGAACAGCAGTGCATTCTATTTCAACAAGTGCTCCAAGCGGCAACCCTTTTACAGCCATAGCAGCTCGAGCAGGATAATCTTTTTCAAAAAACTTTGAATAAACCTCGTTCACTTTTTTATAATCACCCATGTCAGAAAGATAAATTCTACATTTCACAATGTTTGAAAACTCAAGCCCTAATTCCTCCAGGATAATACCAATGTTCTTCATAATTCTTTCCGCCTGAGCCTCAACACCACCCTCAACAAGTCCGCCAACTTCCGGATCAACTCCTATTTGACCTGAAATCTCAATTGTAGAACGTCCTTGAAACTCAACTGCATGGGAATAAGGGCCGACGACTTTTGAGGATTTTGACGGATTGACTGTTGTTTTCATGATTGGAATAAATTCAAATATTTTGATTGGTTATTGAGAATCAAAAATCAATAATTAATTTTATCTCTTTTTCCAATCAACAAAAAACAAAATACTAGAAAACAAAAAAGGGCCTGAAATAAAGATTGACCACAATACAACAAAAAAAAGATCAATTTCTGCTAAATTTATACCAACTATGTAAACAATACCAAACAGAAAACATATCAAAGCACTCAACCATTCAAACTTATCAGAAATTTTTAACGCAAAGGTCAATATCAATGTTGGAATATTGTGAATCAAAAACCTCAAAAAAATTTGTTTTGAATCAACACTGAGTCCCAAGACATCCAACGACATCAGAAAGAAAAATACAATAATCACAGACAAAAGTACTCTTGGAGTCCAATATAGAAATTGTCTTTCGCTTTTTTTTGTCATTCCAAAAAATTTTGAACAATGTGATTTTACTACGGAAGGAAAATTGATTGAAGTGAAACTTTGTGAATTGCTGAATTGGTAACTTGGAAAATAGGATTTAGGAACTAAGAAAATTAAGAATTATGATTTATGATTTAAGAATTAAGAATGTTGAGTACCATGAAACGAATATCAAATATCAAGCACCGAGCATCCTATCTTCGCTTAAGCTATGGCAGGCAAGGAATCTAACCTTGAGCCCTGAGCCATAAACCTTGACCTTGAGCCTAACTTCCTGTCTCCTATTGCCTAGGTCTTTTGTCTTTCGATTTTCGAGGTCTAGAGTTTACTCAGTGTATAATAATCCCATGAACAATACACTCTGCAAGAAAATCGACTCCAAAATCCACGGTATGATTCATTCCATCGAATCCCTAGGAACACTTGACGGACCAGGGCTTCGAACTGTCGTCTTTATGCAGGGATGCCCTTTGAAGTGCAAATACTGCCACAATGTTGATTCAACTCTTCTTGA
>CAYSKC010000169.1:0-1887 GCA_964431615.1 uncultured Candidatus Saccharibacteria bacterium | reverse complement strand
AGACCATCGAGAACTGATGTAGGAATATCAATTGTCAAAACACCCAATTCGGTGGATGCACCAGGGCTTCCATATTCAATATTTTTATTTCCTGCAAAATAAATTTTTAGGATATTGTTTTCGAAAACAAGTTGAGGAGACCAGATGCTTCCTTCATCCCATTCATTAGTCTGAGAGGAGTAGAAAACTACTGAATTAGAGAAGGTTTTACCATCTTTTGAAACCATCAAATAAAAATCTGTTGGGGGACCATCTGCTTCTTTCGAATCTTTTGCAAAAACAAAATAATAGATACCTGCATTAACTGTAATCCTTCCATTACTTGCTTTAAGACCACTTGTTAGTTTTTGCTCTTGGTTGAATACCTGTCCATCGGGCGAGGATATAATATACAAATCCCCGTCAGTACCTACGTAGTAAATATCAAAAATCCCATCATTTAAATAAGCAGATGGTGTATCAATATATCCTGTAAATGGTTGAGTAATCCCTGATATTGGGCCAAGTTTTGTCCATGTTTGACCGAAATCTGTACTTGTTGCATGTTGAAGAAAAGTATTTTGATTGTTTCTGTTTTGGCTTAAATAATACATGTGCCACGTTCCTTGATGGGTGAGAATAGAGGGTGAACACAGAAGGTCCTCATCAGTATTTTCAACACCATCCAATATCATCATGTCCTGAGACCAGGTACTATCAATCCGTTTAATTCTCCATATCCGATTTCTCCATATACCCCCAATCTCCGAATTCTTGCAATAGTACAAATCCAGATTTGAATTGAGAGAACTGACTACAACCCATGGGGCATATTGGCTGTTGTAAGGGTCTGATGCAGAGATTACTTTTGACTTTTCAAGTTCAGAAATCTTTTGTTCATCATCAATTGCACTTGCAGAGCTATCTTCTGGTGAGATATTTTTCTCCTGAAGTTGATTGGCAATTATGTAAAACAACACTAGAAATGCTGTAAGTATTAGAAACAAAAGTAAATTCTTTTTTTTAAATAGATGAGTTTTCTCCACAAAATTCAGTCAATTACAATAAGCCAATACAAGATTATATGATCACGATCAAATCTTGAAAGGTAAAAGAAATTTTGATTAATACAAACATTATAAATGCTTTTTGGGAATTCAGATACAAAATTTGTTGAAAGAGTTGAAGAAATTTAAAAGCTATGTAACGAGTGAGAATGAGGTTAAAGATAGGCAATCAGAAAATCAGACCAGCCACGTACCGATTTTGAACTCAACCAGCCATGTACCGGCCGGTACATGGCTGGTTGAATGGGAACGTGTTCGAACCCAACTACAAAATTATTATAAAATGAATTTTATTTAAATTACGAATTTTTTGCACCAGTAACAGCATTAAGCATTGCATTATCTTGCATAACATATGAATGTGTCACTAATGTTTGTAGTACAGTTGATCCTATATCTTCTAATACAACAATTTAATACCAAAAACCTTATATATAATCATTCTATGTTTTGTTATAATTCTGCTCTTGTTTTTATACTAATAATGGTTACTATTCAAGAAGAGATATGTTCGGCTGTTAACTTTTCTGATTTAGCTCGAATTGACAATGAACACATAAGAAGAAATTGTCCGATTGCTTTGTATGTAGCTCAAAACAGAAGAACAGGACAATTAGACCCAGAAAGACCAGGTGGAAATTTCTTCACTATCAAGGGGAATGCCGAAATAACAAATGGTTTCCCCTGCGATGGATGTAATCTCAGAGTATTACCATGACCAGAATAGTGTCTGAATTTATTTGTTCACTTCGAGTCGTCTTCCAATTCAAACATTAATTATCAAAAAAAAGCTAAAATACTATTATTCAGTAGTATAGTCAGAGTATAGATATTATCTTAT
>CAYSKC010000168.1:1225-1905 GCA_964431615.1 uncultured Candidatus Saccharibacteria bacterium | reverse complement strand
TCATATGGAAAAAAATATTCAGTATTTGATTGATTTTGTGAATACACAAACATTCCGGTCAATGAAAACATCAAAATTGATAGAAGCAATATTTTTTTTAAACTTTTTTTATTGAATTGATTCAGAATCATTTATTAGTGAGTTATCTTTCAAATTATAATCAGCACTATTTCCTGTCTTGCTAAAGTTATAGTAAAAAGCTTGTAAATATGGCGACAAATCAAAAGGTAAAACAAACTCTACTTCGTATTTTCCCTTGAAATATGGGACTGCTTCGTTTTGGAAAGGAACGTCTCCTTGTGTTGGATCAAGTTCTGAATGTTCTTCTAAATTATCTGTATTGACCGGACCATCAGCCAATGGATCATAATACCTTGTAATTACCTTCAATTTTGTACCATTCAATGGCCCAATTAACTGTTGATTTCCTGCTTTGAGTTGAAGATACTGATAAAATCTACCAAACCCAGACATCGCACCAGGGACAGCTATTTTTGTTGGAGTCAGATCATAATTTTGAGTAATCGTCATAGTTGTGAAATCACCAGATTCAAATCCTGGGATAGTTTGTTTGGGAAGAGGGTTTTTCATTTTCCACTCAACTTCATATGAAATATTGCCATCTTCATCTTCTTTTTGGACATATTCTTGATAACAAAAATAACTTCTTCCATCATAGG
>CAYSKC010000168.1:0-1215 GCA_964431615.1 uncultured Candidatus Saccharibacteria bacterium | reverse complement strand
CAACCAAAACATTCGGAGAACCTGTTTCACATAGCTTTTCGATATCAACATTTATGGTTTTGAGATAAATAATCTGTTCCATTCCATACTCAGCTTCTGTATCTTCTGAAGCTGATAGATTGATATGTCTGACTTCTAAACCAGAATAACTAGAATCTACATTTTCATTACCAATCCTACAATATGCATCATCATATGGAATATCTTCGTACTCAAACACTGGTTCCGCAACAAGATAATCTCTTTCGTAATCAATATCATCACCTTGAAAATTTTTGCCAATAGATTTCCAATCACTGAGTTTTTTTGTAATTTTTGCTTTTGTGACTTCAACCCATCCTTTGAAAGATTTCAAAACTTCATTTGAGGTAGAACCAGTGCCAACCTCAACAGATTCCCTAGCATTTTCATCTGTTTCATCTTTTGCTCCTTGACTCAAACCAAAATAGTGAAATCCTTCATAATCTTCTTCAATATTTGCATAAGCTAGATTTGAATTGTCAAGCATAGAAATCAAGTTAAGACAAGAAACACCACTCCCAAGTTTTGGCATTGAATAATACAAATCGTCCCCGTCCTCAGTATAAAACTTCAATTTTCCTCTAAATTCTTGTGCCATGTTCAAATTTTCATTCCCTGTAATTCTCGCAATCGTTGAACATAATGGTTCGTAAGGAGTTAACATTGTTCCAAACAAATTTGTGTTTTCAATATTATCTCCAGTTGTTACGACAGGCTCCGTACTCCCAAAATGTTCCAATTGCGGAAAATTCAAAACTTCTGCCGTAACCATTACAAAACCTTGATAATTTCTATCACTATTACATTTTCGAAAAAGTTGATGTGTGATACCCTCAAAAGATCCAGCAAAGTTTTCTTCTGTCTTTTCACAAGTTGTGAGTTCTATCTCCTTTGGTTCATCATAATATATAGCATCTGGAGTATCTGTCTTTTTGAGACCAGCCAAAGGATCAACGTCTGAATAACAAGAGAATTCCCCAGAGCCTGCCCCAAGGATTTTCTGATTGTTTACGTCCAATTTTCCAGAAGTTTCTACCAAAATTTCTTCTGGATTATCCATACTATTTGTCTTCTTTTGGTCAATAGAAAAAAAGATTAGAAAACCGATAACAATGAAGAAAACTATGACTATAATGTTTTGCTTATTTTTGTTGTTTATATTCACAATTGTATTTATTTCATTTACAGTATACC
>CAYSKC010000167.1:0-1906 GCA_964431615.1 uncultured Candidatus Saccharibacteria bacterium | reverse complement strand
TTGTACGTGTGAGAGAAATTTTCTTATATATAGCATTATTTATAAATAATTGATATAAATTTAACGAAATACAGTGAACTAGTGTTACAGTTATTCAAATTTTTTATTAATTGTTTTAAGGTGATATTACAAAAAGTAGCAATAATCGGTGCTGGGGGTGCAGGGCTTATGGCGGCAATTTCATCTGCACAGGCAGGGGGTGATGTAACCATTTTTGAAAAAAACGATAAGGTAGGAAGCAAAATTCTCATCAGTGGACGTGGCAGATGCAATGTGACAAATTCAAATGTAAGTTGGAAGAATTATTACGGTACGAATCCCAAATTTGTTGCATCTGTTTTTGCAAGGTTTTCAAATAAAGATGTAATTGAATTTTTTGAAGAGAGAGGTTTGAAACTCAAAGAAGAGGATAGAGGAAGATTATTTCCAGTATCCGATAGGTCACAATCGGTGATTGATGTATTACTTGATGAAATAAAAAAACAGAAAGTGAGAATGAAACTAGGAACAAATGTCCGGGATGTAAAATTTCAAATATCAAATTCCAAATTCCAGAAAAATTCGAAAGTCGAAAATCAAAAATTGAAAACGATAGATTGTAAATCACCTAATTTTTTAATCGAGATATCTCAGGGAAATGAAGAATATTTTGACAAAGTCATTATCACGACTGGTGGACTGACGTATCCAAATACTGGTTCAACAGGTGATGGATACAGGTTTGCGGAGTCTTTCGGTCATACTATTATCAAACAGTTCCCCGTGTCAGTTCCTTTCAGAATTAAAAGTGAGATCTGCAATAAACTGCAAGGAGTGAAAGTTGATGCAAAACTTTTTGTAAAGCATAACAATACTATTATTCACAAAGACAAAGGACATATTCTTTTCACGCATCTCGGGATTTCAGGTCCAATGGTTTTGCGAGCTAGTAGAAAAGTATCAGAAATATTTTCAAAAAATCCAAAAGCCAAAATCACTTGTTTTGCTTCTTTTTTTCCTGAATACAATGATGAAGAAATTAGAACTGAAATATTCAATCGTATTTCAAAATATCCCGATAGAGCGCTTGGAAATCTTTTTCATGAACTCGTTCCCAAAAAATTCTCTCCCACAGTTTTTGAAAATCTAAAAATCAATTATGAGAGAAAAGTATCTCAGATTTCCAAAAAAGAAATATTAAAAGTAATTGAACTATTTAGAAATTTTGAAATTGGAGATGTGCATCTATTGGACTGGAATACGGCACATTTTACCGCTGGCGGTGTAGATACAAAAGAGATAAATTCACAAACCATGGAATCCAAAATTGTCCCAGGGTTATTTTTTGCTGGAGAAGTTGTTGATATCGATGGAGCAAGTGGAGGCTATAACCTAACATGGTCGTGGTGTTCGGGGTGGGTGGCAGGACGAAACTAAAATTTCAAATTCCAAACATCAAATATCAAATATCAAATATCAAATATCGATCTTCAATCCTTAAACCTAAAACTTAATTTCTGACACCTCATTTCAAAGCACTAAGTTCGTAAAACGTAACTCCAAACACTCAAAATTTTTCATTTTTTGTTTAAAGATTTAGTCTTTGTTCGGACTTTCGTCTTTTGTCTCTGGTCTTTTTTTTTAAATTATTTTGTTAAGAAGCAAAAATTGGTATCGTGAAAAGGTCTGGATAGTAAGGTTTTTAAGGGTTGTGTAAAAAATATAAAAAATAAATTTTGATAAAAATACTTGCATTCGTTATGAATAAAACCGATACTTATATTGGATTTTAATTTATTATTCAAACTGTCCAAATGGTAAAGAAGAAACCGGCTGTCAAGAAAAAAACAGCTCCAAAAAAGAAGATGGTTGCAGCAAAAAAAACAACCACAAAAAAAGTAGCAAAGAAAAAAGTTACAGCAAAAAA
>CAYSKC010000166.1:0-1920 GCA_964431615.1 uncultured Candidatus Saccharibacteria bacterium | reverse complement strand
AATCATGCCCAAATTGAAGTCTTCACTTAAAACAATATAACCCAAAATTGCTGTCAAAATGGGCTGTATAAGACTAATAATTGATATGGTTTGTGCCTTGAGATATTTAAAGCCTTTTGCAATCAAAACAAATCCGAAACAACTGGATGAAACCCCAAGTATTATGGTTAAGATCAGACCCGTAACACTCATTGTAGAAAAATTCCACCCATTGAAGAAAAAAAGGTAAATAGGGGGAATTGTCATATTTGCAAAAAGTGTCAGGAATGGGGCAATTAGTTCATTGCCTTCCGAAGAGATTTTTCGATTGAGGAGAGTAGATAGGGTATTGAGAACGAGTGCCGCAAGTGCAAGCCACAATCCAAATGAAAATGAAATATGCTCAACCTCATCTTGCCCAGACACAATGAAAAAAACCAAGCCTAGTAACCCTACCATTGAAAATATTATTTCTCTCAAAGTTGACCTCTCTTTCAAAAAAATAGGAGCCAAAATAACTATCAAAAAAGGAGAAGAGTTCAAAATCAAATTTGTGGCCGCGACAGGAAAATTTGGATCTCTAAATGCATTGAAGATAGCAAGTCCCAAATGTGCTGTCGTCAAAAAATACAAAAAGTTAAGAAAAGTAAGTTTGATTTCTTTAATCAAAGCGAATTTCTTTATGACAACTACATATATCAAAAAACTAATAATTCCAAAAACACCTGATAGAAATTGAACTTGTGTTCCAGAAATATTGATAAATCTGACCAATATTCCAGCAGATGCCCAGATAATGTTTGCAAATACTACATATATGAATGCAGAATAATTTTTGTTCATAACGACTCTTGAAAATATCTAGTTTTGATTATACTTCTTTGAATGTTATTCATAAATGATATATAAAAAAACTTCGGCATAAATGCCAAAGTATTGTGTGTTTCGCACTGAGCCTGCAGCACGCTCATCCTTGACCTAAAGGTCACGGTTTTCGTTATCTTGAAATAAAAAATCTGGTGTTATAATCAAGTAATTTCAAAAAAATAAAATGAGCAATACAAATGTTCAATTTGCTAATTTATCCTCAAAAAATTGTTGGCTTGATTTTAGAAATGCTTACAGTGGGGGCTTTGGATGGCGAGGAGATCGACCGATTGATCAGATAAAGTATTTAGTAATACACCATACTGCAAGCACTCCAACTGGAAATGCTGATTCGGATATCGCGCGGATTGCCCGCGAGCATATCGAAAACCGAGGCTGGGGAGGAATCGGGTACAATATTGTTGTGACCAGCGAAGAAACAAACGGTTATGCAAAAGTTGCATATACGGGCGACGCGGGGTCAATCCGCGCACATACTCCAAACGAACGCGGTGCTTTTGGTATTCCAAAAAACTATGGTAATTATTATTTGATGGGTATCAGTATTGTAGGAAATTTTGTGGATACAAACCCCACCGATGCCCAGCTTCGATCAATTCATGAAATTTGCTATGGTCTCATTTTTACCGATTCTCGCTTCAAACTTCTGGATAGTTGGGATAGTGTCAAAAACCACAAAGATTTTGACTATACTTCTTGTGCAGGAAATTTTGAAAACTATAAAGAAAAAATACAGAATCCACCAGCAAACTCACAACCAATGACTTTTGCAGAGGAGTTGAAAGAAGCGATTGTATGGAGAAACCTTATTCGAGAGAAGTATGGAATTGATCTAATGACAAAAGTTGATGCCTCAAACGTGACACGTCAAGAACTTCTGGTATTTTTGAAAAGATTCACAGCATACCTCCAAAAAAGCCCAAATGTTTAGCAGGAAAATGACAGAGCCCAAATTACCAAACTAGTTGAGAATTAGTATTTGTGTATAGCATGTAACAATAAATCATCTTATTCATAATATTATTAAATAGAATATTTGTTGTTATAAAAGGG
>CAYSKC010000165.1:0-1939 GCA_964431615.1 uncultured Candidatus Saccharibacteria bacterium | reverse complement strand
AAAAATATTAAATACAAACGAATGTAAACAAGACAAATATATTTAATTGAAAAAAGGAAGTCAATAGGGGAAAATATCGAAAAAGGCATTTACATTTAGAAGATATCGATACTTGAAAGCTGATATTTACAATTTTTTCAGTATATGGCGTTTTTGATCCACTCAAACTCAACCTTTCCACCTTCCAAATACACCCCCACAACATCAATTCGAACACTTTCTGCTTGCATATTTTTTTCCATCAGATATTTCTGTGAGGTTCTGATTAGGGCCCTTTCTTTTGATTTTGAGATAATTGCACCAACTGGTAATTGTCCCTTCTTTCTAATTTTTACTTCCACAAAAACATATTGGTTGAGGTCTTTCATGACAATATCAATTTCTCCTCCCCAGATTGTGTAATTTGCTTCAATATAATGCAATCCTTGTGATTCTAGATATTTTCTTGCAAGAATCTCTCCCTTTTTGCCTTTTGTTTTTTTATTTTTCTCTGTGTAAACCATCAATATACAAAAAGGTTGCAGATACGCTCGCAAATGGCAAGAAAATGATGTTTATGAAAGGAATCGAAAGAACAAAACCTGCAAAAAACATAAATGGAAAATTCAAATCCCAATTCTTGAATACCATTTTTACTTTATCACGAAATTTTCTTCGAAGAAGCTCATTTGATACATCTTGAAGATCAAGTTCAGTCAAAAAAGCATTTAGAAAATAGTTGCTTGTTGTAAAAAGCACTCCACCAACCAGTGGAATCAGGTTCAAAAGTAAGCTCAAAAAAAACACCACCACTAGTAATAAAACCTTCTGAACCTCAAATTTCAAAGCTCGAAAGACTTCATAGAAAACTAGTTTAATTCCCTCATAATCGTGAATTTTGGTAACTCCATTTTCTCGAAGTAGCTGTTCTGAGATCAAACTATTGAATGGTGCACTCACGATCATACCTGTTGCAAGAAGAATTAATCCACTAATGATAAACGCAATAATCCCACCAAATACTTTCAAAATAGTCAGAATAATTTCGTGATTGTAGAAAAATTCAAAATGATCAAGTCCATCTATCAAACCACTTATTTTGTTGAATATCAAAGCAAAGAAAACTACTGTAATTATCATGTTAAGGAGTATTGGGACAAGAACCAATACAAAAGTTTTGCCAGAAGACAAGATATATCCTAGTGAGCGGAAAAACACAGTAGTTGATTTTATAACCCCAATTATCCTCTGTTTCATTTTTGTTAATCAAAAGATTTCAAAATGATTATACAATTTCAATTCACACTTTTTGAAATTTAAATTTTAAACTTATAAATATTGCAGGGATCACATAGAAAAATATCAGAAAAAATAATGAGGACTCAAAACCAAAATTGTCAAAGATCAAAGTCGAGAAATAAGACCCTACCACAAATATTAGACTTGAGAGAACACTGACAAGCGAAAATAAAGTTGCCCTCCTTGCCGATTTAATTTTTTCATTGAGTTCATTGTTTGCAAAAATTTCTACAACAAATCTACTGTTTATCACCAGAATAAAACCAAATACAGCAATAAAGAGATTTGTAGAAAACAAAAATGCCATACCCATAACTACAAAAATGTCAGAAAGTAGATAAAGCCTTTTCTTTGCTTTTAGAGAAAAAAGTAGTGGAATCAACAAGAGAACCACAACACCCAAACCTCTATTGATTGCGTGAATATTTCCCCATTGATTTTCAGCAACACCTAATCTCAAAAGAAGAGGTGTCATAAGCCAAAAAACAGACTTGGTAAATGCGGGAATCACTGACATAAATATTATCAATGGAATTAGTTTCTTGTGGTCGAAAATAAGTTTCACACTATTAATAATTTCCAAAAAAAAGGTTGACTCGTTTTCCTTCTTTTCTCTCGGTGGTTCTACCAAAAAAAATGTCATAATTAATGAAAGAAGTAC
>CAYSKC010000164.1:0-1968 GCA_964431615.1 uncultured Candidatus Saccharibacteria bacterium | reverse complement strand
AAATTTCTTTGAAAAGTCCTTTCAAAAATAAAATCTCCTTTAAAAGATTCATCAACTAACGGGCTGAAATTTAAGTCTATCAGAGAATCTTTAAGATCTTTGCCTCTTTTTTTGCCAATCTCGTAAGCCTCTTCTTTTGTTTTTATTTCGGAAATTGATTATTCTCGAGTTGAGCATGTCATCATTTGTGACAATTAGCTCTTCGGAATCAATCGTCTTGATAATTGTATTCCTCATACCAATCTTTGTGATAGTCCCCTGTTCAGTAGGACTTAGTTTCACATAGTCGCCGACTTGAAATGGTTTGTTGATGAGTATCATGACAGTACTCAAAATATCTTTCAGGATATTTTGTACTGCAAGAGCAATGGCTAGACCTCCGATCCCAAGACTGGCAATTAGTGATGAGATATTGTAGCCAGCATTTGAGAGAAACAGAAGGATTCCAATAATCCAAAGTATAAATACCAAAAACTTGGTTATGTAATCAAATAAAGTCTTTAGTTCCTTACTTCTGTTTTTGTTGGTTTGTAGATAGACTTCAAATGAAAGTTTTATAAATGCTTGTGAGAGAAGAAGTATTTGAAGTATCAAAGAACCCTGAAAGATCAACGAAAAAATTTTTTCGAGACTGTTTGAAAAGTCAAATGTAAGTGAAGCCGCATATAGACCAAAAATTATTATAAGTGGGGATTTGATCTGTTTAAACACCTCGCTCATTGCATCATCAATTTTATTTTCTGTGTTTTCTGCTCTTTTTTTAAATATTCCTTCAAAGAATTTTTTGAAGATCAATAAGATTAATAGTGTTGCAAAAAATATTGTGATTGATTGAGAATATGCTTTTGTGTTGGGAGAAAGAAGAAAATCAAGAATCTCGTTCATAACGTTTGAGAATAATTAGCTAAGTTAGATAATTATACTTGAAATGGAATTAGTCTGGAAATGAGAGATGTAAAACTAATTAATAAATCTTTTATGAGAAATCTTGACAAATATATAAAGGCGATATATACTATAAGGTATATAGCTAGTATATAATTCATCGAATGAGTTTATTACCATGTTCAGTTTGTAAAAATAAAACAGAGGGAATATTTTTTTGTGATAATTATTTTATGTGTCCTTATGTGGCATATATTGGAAACACTAAAGCTCCCTTGACGAGTGTACAATTAGAAGCAATCAGAGAGCGAAGGGATGCTTCATTAGAAACACCCTTAAAACCATCCTTTAGTTCTGGTAATTCTGGATTAAGACAAGGTTAGAATAGAGAGCAGATTAGTTATTTTTTATTAAAGATTAATTTTGAAATTGTTTTATTTGCTTTTCTGACATTATCATCAGTTGCTTCCCTCACCCCCTCAAAAGGATATTCCCCAAACAACTCAATCCACTTAAATTTTCCTATTGCTGTATAAGGTAGTATTTCCAGAAAGTCCAGACTTTTTATTTTCCCAACGAATACTCCAAGCTCTCTCAAATATTCTTCTGAGTCTGTAATACCAGGTATTAGAACGAATCTGATCCTGATATTCTTTTGACCAACGTTCTCCGCTTTATGTTCTTCGTTTTCATTCTTCAATTTTTTTTTGTCATTCGGGTGTTTGGCGTTTAGTCTTTTATCAAGATATTTGAGGTTTCTGAGAATAATAGAATTCGGCACCCCAGTCAATTCCTTGTGTTTCTCGTTATCGAGGTGCTTAACCGACACCATCCAATAATCAACATAAGGAAAAAGTGTGTCGATTGCTTTTTTACTGCAAAAAAGACTTGTATCTAATGCAGTATGTATATTCTCTGCTTTCAGTTTTTTCAAAACTTCACTGACAAATTCGTATTGAAAAGTTGGCTCTCCTCCACTAAAAGTCACTCCGCCTCCGATCTTGAATCTTGATCCTTTAACCACATCTTTTTTCCCTATATTAGAAACCCAGTATTCTTTATTCTTCAAGATTTTTTCAACAA
>CAYSKC010000163.1:0-2022 GCA_964431615.1 uncultured Candidatus Saccharibacteria bacterium | reverse complement strand
TTGGAGTATATGATCTTGATTTTATTGGAATAAATCTGGTGTATCCTTTGTTCCCTACCCATATGGTCTCAACATAGTTTCTACTATTTTCTGGAAGCTGAGATATGGTATAGCCTCTTACTTCACCAGAAGCCCCTGCAGGTAGCATAGCTGGAGAAAAACTCTCGTTTGTTGGACTTCCCCAGTTGATTTGCCCATTTGTGATTGGAAAAGTACGGGCAAATGATTTATTGCCTTTCCAGTATATTTCAACAACCTTGCCACCATCTGGAGTAATATAATGCGTAATATCTCCGATACTATCAGTAATGCTTGCTTTCGTCTCTTCTGTAGAAATGTTGTTTTTTGAAAGTTGGTATACAATACCCCCGTTGATTGCAATCACAGCAAAAATAGCAAACATAACAATAAATTTGCCTTTACCCTGTGACCTTGGTTTTGAACCTAAGACTCTATGCTTCATTTTGCTTCTTTCATTCTACCCTAGTTATGAAGACAAATACAGTTCCTTAAACAAATTTATATCCTCATTGTCTATTTTTCCATTCTCATCAATATCTGCTATCAATTTCTGAAATTCAAACTTTTCAATTTTATCATTTTCCTCAAGAAATCTGTACCAGCTAATATCAATTAGATCAATTTTTTGGTCACAATTGATATCGGCTGGACTACATCTATCAATATAAAATATAGTTTTTTTTGATTCATTTTTTTCACTATCTCTATAAGATACTTCTATTTCATTTTCTCCTACTTTCTCAATTGGGAAATTTACCGCCCAATTTGCATATTTTGATCTTGGAATCATCACTTGTCCGTTGATGATTACATCAAAATCAACTGCTGTCACACCTTCTATTGTTACAAAGTCATTTTTTGTAAATCTAGGAGCTATATTTACAATAGTTGTATTTTTTTGATCCTCACATAGAATATTTTCCATAGTAAATGAGTGTTCCAAATCCAGAGAAAATCCTCTCATAGGGACTATTTGAACTGTCTTGTAGTTTATATTTGGGAGAATATTTTTGATCAAAAAATTGTCTTCGTCGGAGAAAAATTCTTGATCGTTTGTTTTGAAACTAACAGTATCCAAGCCATCTCCTCCTTGATCTACCGATACGTAGTAGTGATCATATTTTTGGCTACTTTCATATTCTACCTTGAGAGCAGAATTGTCCGGCAGACAATAGTAAACGAGTTGTCTATCATCCACAATTTCCTTTTCAGTCTCTTTTTTATACTCTGCTATTACAATATCTCCTCCTTGACCATCTTTGAGAAATTTCGCTTGAATTATTGAGTCTTCATTGATTGTAAATGGATCCGTATACTTTTGAAATTTCCCGTTGTTTATCTTGTAGACAACTTCGTATTCAGTTGCTTCTTCATACTCAAGAGTGACTGTTAGCTGATCTGCAAACTTTTCTCCAGATATTGGAACAAACTGAGGAACCCCATCTAATGGTTTTCCAGTGTAATCTGTATTCTTTTCTTCGATACATACAAATGAAGTACTAGTAGAAGAAACAAAAGAAGAGTTTGACTTTACACACTTATATTGACTATCAAAACTAATATTGGTTACATTTGAATCTATAGGCACTAGCTGACAACTATTTCCAACATATCCACAAGTCATTTGTGAGGATGCTTGGGATTCATTTGTGACTTGCTTGTTTGTGGCTAGGTAATTGGCAAAAAAAATACTCACTACACCAATTATTGTCAGAAAAGAAAAAAGACCTATCGCTATTTGTGAAGTGTTTGTTTTATTTGTCTTTTCAAGAAAATTTTTTTTTCTTAAGGGTTTGAATATCATCAAACTGTTTAGTTAGCTCTTTTTATATATCTATCAACCCGTTCATAAAAATCTTCTGCATTATTTACTGAAAACAATTTGCCATTTACAACAAAACTCGGTGTATAGTATAAACCCAGTATTTTTGCTTCTTCCAAATCTTTGTCAACTCTAGCTTTTACTTCGGGATTGTTTTCGAAATCTTGTGAGAATTTGTT
>CAYSKC010000162.1:0-2084 GCA_964431615.1 uncultured Candidatus Saccharibacteria bacterium | reverse complement strand
GTAGATAAAAAAGCTGCGTCTATCAATTCAACTGAGGGACGAGGGCGAACTGTTGAGGCTGAACTTGTAATTCCCCGAAATATACTTCAAGATAAGTTTCAAACGACACCCGAAAATCTGGTAGAGGTAAACAAGGCTAAAATTTGGCTAGGCGGACATATGGCCGGTAGTATTGCTTTCAATGCACATTTTGCGAATATGGTAGCCGGAATTTTTATCGCTACAGGTCAAGATCCAGCCCAAGTAGTGGGTGGTAGTCTAGGCAGTACAAATATGGAGATGGATGGAGAAAACTTATATGTAAATGTGAGAATTCCATCATTAAATGTTGCAACGGTTGGTGGAGGAACTTCTCTCCCGACGCAGAGAGAGCTTCAGAATTTGATTATGACAAATACAAGTGACATCCTGAAAGAAGATGAAAATCCTGAAAAAATTGATGATATTGACAAAACACAAAAACTTGCTGAAATAATTGGGGGAGCAGTACTAGCTGGAGAATTGAGTTTACATATAGCATTTGCAAATGACGGATTTGTAAAGGCACATACAGATTTGGGGAGAAATGGAAAGATATAATTTAAGTATTTTTTTATGAATTATCAAAAAAAAATTGGTATAGTTTCTTATGGTGCATATATACCCAAATATAGAATAACTGTTGATGAAATAGCCAACAATTGGGGAACTGATGCAAATTCATTCAAAAAAGGATTGGGACTGATCGAAAAGTCTGTTCCTGGTCTGGATGAAGACACAGTCACTCTTGCAGTGAATTCTTCCCTGCAAGCAAAAAAACGGCTGAATCGAGAAACAAAAATTTCTGCTGTTTATGTTGGTTCAGAAAGTCATCCTTATGCTGTGAAGCCAACATCAAGTATTGTCGGAGAAGTACTACATTTGGGAGAAAATTGGACTGCATCTGATTTGGAATTCGCGTGCAAGGCTGGGAGTGCGGGTATTCAGATTGTTGCAAGTCATGTTGCATCGGGCTGGATTGATGAAGGATTGGCAGTAGGGTCCGATACAGCACAAGGAGCACCTGGCGATGCCCTTGAATATTCGGCTGCTGCTGGTTCTGCTGCATTTATTTTGGGAAAAGAAAATATAATTGCAGAATTGAAATACACAACATCGGTTACGACAGATACACCAGATTTCTGGAGAAGAGAAAATCAGAAATATCCAAGACACGGAAGTCGTTTTACGGGAGAACCTGCATATTTCAAACATATTGTAAATTCAACAAAAAGGTTGTTGAAAGAAACAAATATGAATATTTCTGAATTTGATCATGTTGTATTTCATATGCCCAATGGGAAATTTCCACTTTCTGTTGCTAAGCATCTTGGTGTTTTGAATGATCAACTCAAGGAAGGGTTTATTGTAGAAAGAATTGGGAATACCTACTCAGCGTGTTCATTACTTGGTTTAGCTTTGGTTTTGGACAAAGCAAAAGTTAATGAAAAACTTCTTGTGGTAAGTTATGGAAGTGGTGCTGGAAGTGATGCATTTTATTTTGAAATAAAACCCGAGATAGAAAACTTTAGAAAATTTATTCAAAAAAACCTTATTTATGACAAATCAATAGAAGAACAGTTAGAATCTAAAATTTATTTGAATTATGGTCAGTATGTAAGACATACAAAAAAAATTTTGATACATTAAAATAAAATGTGGAAAAATTGAAGAATGAATAATGATAAATAATCGTAGAAAAAGTGAAACCAATAACAAACGATAAATTGAGAGTTAACAGTGAATTTTTTTTATAACTTATAAGTTCTAATTAATAATTACCAATGAAGATATTTGTAAGTGGTGGGTATACAACAAAATTTGGTGAAATTTGGGATAAAGATTTGAGAACCCTTGGAGTTGAAGCTTCAATGGGCGCTATAAATGATGCTGGTCTTGAACTAAAAGATATAGATTCTGTTTATGTTGGGAATATGTCAGCATCAAGATTTGCAGGGCAAGATCACATTGGGGCATTGTTTGCAACAGAGTTGGGTTTAACCTGTCCATCAACACATGTAGAAGCAGCTTGTGCGTCTGGTTCAGTAGCAATACGAAATGCTTGG
>CAYSKC010000161.1:0-2104 GCA_964431615.1 uncultured Candidatus Saccharibacteria bacterium | reverse complement strand
ACAAGGGAAAGGCGAACAAGATCATGGGATACATCATATCCGACAAAGTTATTGCTAATTTTGTTGTAATCAAATGCTGAAGCATTTTGCCCTTTTGTAATATGTTTGAAAGCTGAGATTAAAAACCCAGCTGTCCCACAGGCTGGATCAAGTACTTTCTCGTTTATCTGAGGATCAACTATGCCAACAATAAAATCAATAATGTGCCTTGGTGTTCGAAATTGCCCTGCATCTCCTTGAGAACCCATTATAGATAAAAGATATTCGAACGCATTTCCCAGTTCTTCGCTGTTGCTGTATTCAAATTCGTTGACATATTTCAAAAATAAGCTGATTGTTTCTGGACTTCGAAACGGAATATATGCTCCTTTGAATATATCTCGAAATAGTTGGGGAAGATTGGGATTTGTGCCCATTTTCTCAACTCCTTCTCCATATAGTTTGGCTCTTTCAGTTCCCGATGTTTTTGAGTCCATCAATTTGTCCCAGTTGTACTTTTCATACTCACCTTCAAAAAAACTTTTTCCGCCAAGCTCAGTTGCCTCTTTGTCTATATCACTCATGAATTTATAGATCAGTGCGAGTGTGATCTGTTCAACCTGTCCAGTTGGTGTTGGGATTTTGCCAACTAAAATGTCTCGTAAATTGTCTATTTTCTTCTTGGTTTCGAAGTTGAGCATAGGGATTGGTTAAATAGTTTATACTTGTTTGTAATTAAGCTTTGACTTTTTGCTATTAATTGATGTATTATTGTTTGAGGGCGTTAACCGTAAGGATGATGGCCCTTTTTTATTTGAATATATATCAATTTTGAATTTCGGATTATTCAATTTCTTTGTGAATGACTTTAAACCCAGTTTTTTCAATAAATATTTCATAATCAAAATCTTGTTGATGTCACCACTTACCAATTTGTTTTTGAGTTTAAATTCGTACACAACAGCCCCCAAGTAGAGATCATTTAATTGAAGTAAGTTGGTACCTTTTGAATCAATTCTGTGAACACCTGCAATTGCCAACCTTTGGAACTGCTCATTGATATTATGCTTAATTTCCACTTCAAAATGTATTTCTGGTGGGGTACTTATATAATCTGCTAAAACAGTAAGTACTTCGTTTTTTCTGATACCTCTTTTTATTAGCACTTCCGTAAGTTTTTCATAAGCTATGTAAGGATCGTTATTGAAACAACTATCAAAATTCTCGATGTCCTTATTTACTATTACTGAAGAAAACCTTATACCTGGGGTTGCATCTGCAATATCTATCAATTCTTTTAGGAAAGCGACTTTCTTTCTTGAGATTGTGTTCCATTTAATTTCATCGAAAAAATGATGTCTTTGTTTTAGTAACCTTATCTGATAGTCTAAAAAGTGAGGTTGCATACATTTAATCATGCCCAATGCAAAATACCTATTGCTCTTGTCATTGATCGATCCAGTTTCATCCATGAAAACAAAGGGTGTGCGAATTTTTTTGTAGTCGGTTAGTTTGAGAAAACCATTTTCGTTACTTGTTTTTATCTGAGAACTTCCCAATTCAAGATATTTTTAAAAGTTTATTTTGCTCAATATTTCTCTCGTCTTAATGTACTCGATGATAACAAAAATATTGTTTTTACCCAATCTTTTTAGTGCTTCATAAAATTCCACTCTTGGAGATAACTGCCCTATTTGTCCCTGTTCAATCAAATTTCTTGCTTCAATATCTGTCAAATATGTAACAAACAGATTGAGAGCATCCGTTGTGAGTGTAATGGGGATCAATTCCTCTTTTGTAAATTTCTTAAATTCATCAAGTATTTTTTTTTGTCTATCAATTTTTTGTTGTTTGAGTGCGTCAAACATTTGATTATCTATCTTGCTTGTTTCGGGATCTGAGTAGGATTCCAAGTATTTTGCAAGTGGATCTACTCGGGTATTGTCATAGCCTCCTCTTGTTCCAGTTCCTCCCCCAGTTTTCTTAGATTCCATGGTAGGTTCTTTCGGTAATTCGAGAACCTGGTCATAATCATATTTCTCTTGGAAATATTCAAAGTTTGCAAAATAGTCGAAAATCTTGAAGCTAGTCTTTGAATCATCTTTGACAATTGTTTCTCCGTCCA
>CAYSKC010000160.1:0-2117 GCA_964431615.1 uncultured Candidatus Saccharibacteria bacterium | reverse complement strand
ACACCAGAGCCCCAAGTCCCTACTATGTATGTAATTTTACTTCCTAATAATAGTTTTGACAAAATTAAAGAATATATCGAAAAGATAAGAATCGCACCAGATATATTTGCCGAGAAAGCAAGTATTCTTATCTCAAATGCATCTGGGAAATCAATTAGTAGTTTTTCTGAAATCGTTGATATGAAAGAAAGTGGTGCTCTATGGGGGAAACTCAACTCAATCGATGCAGAAAAAAGAGTTGAAGATTATAGATATACAATATTTGTATTCAATAATGAAAAAGGAAAGACAGTTGAATATATAAAAAACTTTTTAGGTTCAAATTCCAAAACCTACCAAGTAGATTCAACATCTATTGAAAAACAATCCACATACAAAGAAGATATAAAAATAGTTATTGCTGAAGAGTTTGTCTCCAATTAGATGAAAAAATTGTTTAAGCAGTACCAAAATCATTTAATAGTACTTTTGGGTTCAAACATCTCTGGGTTTTTGAGTTTGGTTTTGGCATTAGTGATATTTAGTGTTGGCAATGAGGTTTCGTATAATGAATACACTTCTTACGCTGCATATTTTTTAATATTGTCTACACCAAGCAAAATTGCGAAAAGCCTAACAACCACATATGGATATTCACTGATTGGTTTTCTCAAAAAGAATGTGAAAAACATAAAGGTTTTGTATTTTTTATTATTTCTGATCTGCATTGGCGTTTCATTGACTATTTTTCAAACAGTAGGGGGTACTTTTTTGGACTCGGTTTTTCTTGTTTTATCAGTTATTCTAAATTTCTTTCTTCTTTTTAGAATGGGACTATTGCAAAATTCATATAACTTTTTTGATTCTTCTTTTTCAATAGTTATTCAAAATATTTTTAAGCTCATCTCTGGTTTACTTTTATTTTTATTCATTGGAAATACAGGTATTTGGCTTGGATTTGTAATTAGCACAATCTTAACTTTAAAATTATTTCAAAATAAATTTAATACAGTAGAGAAAGAAACAAATAATACTTCAGTGATAATTTTTCAAGACGTTTTTATTAACTTAATCCTATTTCTTTTACTTGAATTTTTGTTTAATATCGATTCAATTTTTATTACAAACAAACTTTCAACAATTGACGCATATCATTACAATTCTCTCATTTTGGTCAAAAAGACTGTTTTATTTGCAATTATTGGTTTTTCACAAATTATTTTATCTTCGGCAAGAAAAACAAATACCAACAAACTTAATTCTCTTTTCAGAAATCTAACAGCTTCGATCATGATATTTTTGCCCCTAGCATTTTTCTTTTTTATTTTCAAAAATTTCATTCTTTCATATCTGAAACTGGATTCATCATTCGTAGATTTATACATCAAATTGATTATTTCAACTTCTCTTTTTTCAATATTCACAATAATATCTAGTTGGTTTGCATCTATCAGAAGGATTTATCCCAGATTGTTATTTATTGCTGGTATAATTGCCTTCTGTTGCTATTTTTTGTTTAGTATTAGCGACATTGCCCAAACTATCAATTCTTTTTTATTTGGAATTATCGTACTATTGTTGTATCAAATTTTACTTGTTATTTTTGTAATCAGAAAAGTTCTCTACAAATAAACAACATGGTTTAAAACCTCGTTTTTTTTCAACATAGAAAGGGTTCAGCTGAAGTATTGATAAATAATGGAGAGGTGCAAGAGTGGTTTAATTGGCAGTCCTGGAAAGACTGTGAGTCGCAAGGCTCCGCGGGTTCGAATCCCGCCTTCTCCGCCAGTTGTTTGTTATTCGGACTTCCCGAATTTTTGTAAGTTGAGCAATTACAGGATTGTATTCAACTCGTACAATTTCTTTATTATCAACGTAAATTCCATCAAAGAACATTCTCAAGTATTTTCGTTTGAGAATTGAGTCTGCCCTAATGTAGCTTGTATAGATGTTTTCTGAAAGTGAAAGTAAATCATTGAGGATCTTAACCTTATCAGTATGGTCATTTTGAATACTTGATAAATCACTCATAGCGACTGAAAGTTCCTCTTTTAACCTTGTATAAATATCGGTGAATTCATCGCTTGATACAATCCTGTCCATTCTGTCATCTTCTGCATTTTTCATTCTCGTTTTGA
>CAYSKC010000159.1:0-2124 GCA_964431615.1 uncultured Candidatus Saccharibacteria bacterium | reverse complement strand
TTACAGTTTCTGGAGATGAATAAATTACAAAAACAATAGTTGAAAGAAAAATCAAAGAAGTAAACGCAAGACTATATCGCCAAAAACTCAAAAATGAAAATCGATTGTTTTGATTCTCCTTCATTTTGAATTTATATTCGGCTTTTTTTGATATTCTATCTCTAAGGTCCTCAACAAAATCATCTTTCGGATTTTTGTTCGGAATCATTTTCATTACTTTTTCAAACCCTCGATTATCTTCCATACATAAACGTTCAGAATTTAATTATTTCTTCTTTTTGCAAATCTCTTTCAACTTAATCGTTGCTCTGTGAATTGTCGTTCGGACATTTTGAGAGCTTTTACAGACTATTTTCATTATTTCGTCGACTTCAAGCTCCTGCTTATATCTCAAAAGAAGAATCTCTGCGTATTCAGGAGGTGTCAAATCATTTATACAACTCATAAGTTTTTCCAACATCATTTTGACATCTTCCCGACTGGCCATATCCTCAATATCTTTCTCTTCAAATCCATCAATCCAATCAAGTGGCTTTTTCTTTTCTTTTCTAACCTTATCCAAAAAAGTATTTCTAGCAATCGCATAAAGCCAAGCTCGGAGATCTGAAGCAGAACCATTGAAAGTTTCTATCCTTTCTAGTGCCTTCATAAAAGTTTCCGAGGTCAAATCTTCAGCATCATGCTCTCTTCTAGACAAATAATAACAATACCTATAGATCTCCTTGACATATTTGTCATACACAAAACCAAACAAGCGCGGATCATGTTTTAATGAATTTATTTTTTCCTGATCAATTTCCACAATTTAGCAAAAACATGATCAATAGTATCAAATATTGTCAAAAAACAAAACCCGTGCTTGTCCTTTCCTCAACTATCTTTCTTTGAAAAATTTCAACACTGAGAAATTTCAAAAAAGCTAAGGTGATTATTTTTCACTAATCTGACGTGGTTTATGTATTTTTGTTACACTTTTTCTATACCAAACATTATTGCTATATTCCCTGCTGTTTTCTTGTTTCTCACTATCGTATTGATTTCACCAAGACTTTGTTTTTTGATGTTTTCAATACTCCCAAATGCAGTCAAAAGCCTTTTTTTGATAACCTCACCTATTCCTGGAATATCATCGAGTATCGAATATGTTTGCATTTTGGAACGAAGTCTTCTGTGATACCCAATCGCATACCTATGAGCTTCATCTCGAATTCTCTGAATCAAATACAAGGAATCTGATTTTCGAGGAAGTAGAATTTTTCCAAATTCCAAATCATGTTTCGTTTTATTCTTTACAAAGAAAATTTCTTCCTCTCTTTTTGCAAGTCCTACTAATACTATTTCATTAATTAAATTAAAACTTTTCAAAATCTGATATGCTGAAGAAAGTTGCCCTTTTCCACCATCGACTATTATTAAGTCCGGTTTTTCCCAACCATTTGTTTTCAAATGATGAATGGTGGATGATGAATGGTTAATGTTTTTCTTAATAGAAGAATCAGGTTTTTGAAATTTTGACTTTGTTTGGCTGTTCGAATTTCGAATTTCGAGTTTGGAAATTCTTCGAAGAAGAATTTCTTTCATCATAGCAAAATCATCTGGCGTAGTTTTTGTTCGAATTTTGAATTTTCTGTACATACTTTTTTCTGGTTTTCCATCCAAAAAAACGACCATACTTCCCACAGCATTCGTCCCTGAAATATTTGAAATATCATAGCACTCAATACGAAATCCTTTAAATATTTCATTGTTTGGCATTTGAGATTTGAAGTTTTCATGGGTGCTCAAGATATTTGGTACGTTTGGAATTTCTTTGAGTGAATTTATCATTTGTGTCAAAGCCTTTTCGTTGGCTTTTGATTTTGTTTTTTCTAATAGTTCGTCATCAATATCTCGATCAATCTTGATTCTTTGTGTCACGTACTCAAGATCTCTGAGCCTGTCCCTCATCCTTGCTGCTTCCTCAAATTTTTTTTGTTTTGCGAGCTTTTCCATATTCTTTTTGATTTTTTCAATTTCAACTCCTTTTTTCCCCTTAAAGAAATTTCTAATACCATTAATATTTTTCCTGTGCTCCTTTTTCCCAATAAGACCAGCACAAACACCAGAACACAAGCCCAAATGATA
>CAYSKC010000158.1:0-2129 GCA_964431615.1 uncultured Candidatus Saccharibacteria bacterium | reverse complement strand
GATGATGAAATTAGAAAAGCCAAAGAAATTTTGGAGAACAAAGGATTGAAAATAGAAGGATATAATGCATTTGTTTCTTTTGCTGGATATTTGAAAGCAATCAAAAAAGGCTATAAATATCAAAATCCTATTTGTATATTATCTGGGATATAAATAATGAAGGTGTATTTGATTCGTCATGCTGAGTATGCAAATCCTGAAAACATAATTCCAGGAAGGCTTCCAGTTGAGCTTTCAGAGACTGGAATAAAAATGGCAAAAAAACTTCAGAAATATTTTATTGACAAAGAAATAAGCTTAATTTATTCAAGCAGGGTATATAGATGCAAAAAGACTGCGGAGATTATTTCATCTGGAAATATCTTGATCAAATTTGATGTAAGGCTTCTTGAAATACTATCTGCTTATCAAGGGTTTTCTTTTGGAAATTGCAAAATTGATTGGAGTTATTTACAAAAATTTGTTGATGAATTGGGAGGGGAAAATTTTGATGATATTCAAAAAAGAGTAATAGAATTTTGGAATGAAAAAATTGTCAACGCAACAAAAGATGTAATTGTATGTTCTCACGGGGATCCTTTGTATGTCTTGATTCAATATCTATTGAAAGAAGAAATAGTTGCAAGAGATACTCACCAAGCGTTAGGAAATTATCCTCCGAAAGCTTCTATAACAATTTTTGAAAAAGTTGATGAAGAATTTAAATTTGTAGATAGAATATTGGTAGAAAATATATAAATGGACGATATCAAATCTATTTCAAAAAAAATAAACTCAAAAATTGGTAAACACCATTACTATTATATAAGCAATGAAATAGAACACGGTTTGGGGTTGTCGGATTATATAGAAAATTTTACACATGTATGTTTGAACGATAATTATGTGGTTGACTATTTGAAAAAAGAGAAAAAAAGAGTTTTATGTTTGGATAGAGAAAAAGAAAAAATTAGAAGTTCGGCAATGCTTCTAGAAAAAGTGGATATAAAAAAAGGAGATTATGTCCAAACTTTCAAAATTTCACCCCAATTGGAAAAACTAGTTCTGCAAAAAAAAGCCAATCTTGTCAATACAACAACACAACTTAATTGGATGTTTGAAAGGAAGATACCGCAAGGAAACTATTTCTTGAATGCAAATATAAATACCCCAAAATTTGTAAGTGGCAAACTGTTGTTGCTTGATTTCAAGAGTCTCAAAAGAGAGCTGGGTGAAGAACTGGTTGTTCAGTTTGATAGAGGACATACTGGGTCGGGTACACATTTTGTTCACAAAGAAAGTCAATATTTGGCAATTGTTCAAAAGTTTCCACAAAGAGAGGCAAGAATTTCTTCAAAGGTTGAAGGAAAGACTTATACTGTCAATGCTTGTATGACAAAGCGTGGTTTGTTTTGTGGAGGAATCAGTGAACAGTTTACAGGAGTTGAGGGGTTGGTTGCAGAAAAAGGAGGAACTGTTGGTAACAATTTCAATCATGATCTTCCAGAAATTGCAGTTTCTAAATTAAAGGAAGAATTATCAAAAGTAGAATTTCTGCACGCAAGGTTTGGTTTTCGAGGTTTGTTTGGTTTGGATTTCATTTGGAATGAAAACCTGAAAGAAATTTTTGTAATTGAGATGAATGCCAGACAGACTATGTCTGTACCATTTCATTTTGCACTTCAGGTAATGAATAATCAAGTTCCACTTGGGATATTACATGTTGCTGATTTTTTGAGTTTGGATATTGATTTGAATCCTAGTGATTACAATGATGTTGGATTATCAAAGATTGAGGCCTCTCAAATATTCAAAAGAAATATGTTGGATGATGATTTTGAAATTTCTTCTGAGATGAAAACTGGTGAATACATTCTTGGAATAGATGATCAACCAAGGTTTTTAAGGGAATGTTATTCAATTAGGAAAATTTCAACAGAAAATATTTTGTTTATAGCCCAGAAAAATGGACAAAAAATAAAACATGGGGGGGAGATTTTGAGAGTTCAAATATTATCTGAAAATACAAAAAATCTTTTCAAATTCTTTCAAATACTTAGAAAGTTGTAACAGTTTTTATGATTTCAAGTTAGATTAATTTGGGGATGATATCTTTATGATCAAATATACAATAGATCCAGAAATCCAAA
>CAYSKC010000157.1:0-2165 GCA_964431615.1 uncultured Candidatus Saccharibacteria bacterium | reverse complement strand
AGCTGCCCGATACGCAAAATAATTATTCATTGTGTCGGGTTTATATATATAATAACCCATTATGATTTTTAATATATTTGGATTATATCTTTTTTTTTACCAGTGTCAACTGAATGTGTAGGTTAGGTACATCCAATAAATTTGCTCAAAAATAAATGAAAAAGTTTATTATCATGAGATAAATAATATTAATTGATTTGGGTGAATTATTTGTATACAAAGGGATTATATTCATTCAGCGAATTTTTTGCCTACCTGCAAGCAAATAGCCAACTTCTTAATTTGAAATAAAATTACATAGGATTAAAATAATATATAATAAGTAGTTTATTGAAATCACTTATGCTCATTGTATTCATTCTATTAACCTTTCTCACCCTCCCAAAACTCATACTACACATATTTGAAGACACATACCTCTGGCAGATCAAGGAATACCGCTTTGACAGGTTGTGGAATCATATGAAATATGAGGGAGAAAAAGCATTTCGAGGATCGAAATACATTATTTTGAAAGCTATTCTTTTGTTTCTTGCGCTTTTGTTTTTTATCATTCCAGTAAATCTATTTTTACTAACACCTGCTACCGTTTTTTTTCTAGAGATAATCAATTTTTTTCTGTCAATCAAAAAGTTGTCTTCAGGAAAATTTGCTAGACCAAAGATGAAAAGTATTAGAAATATTATGATTCTGACTTTTGTCTCTATATGTTTTTTTGTTTCTTTTTTGTGGGGGTTTTTCTATATTGCACAGTTTCCACAAGATCTAACTTATGAATACTCACTCAATTTTTTTGTTCAGGAAAGTAAATCTAGTGGCTTCAATACACCTGTTACAAAAATGATCCCCTACCCTCTTTTGATGCTTTTTTTTACAACAATTTTTGTTCTGATATCGGATCTTTTTGAACCCTTCCTCGTATCAATCGGAGTAGGATTGACTTTTCCGTTATCATTTCTCAAAAGAGCAAGAACTATCAAGAAAGCAAAAGAAAAACTAAACAGTTTTAAAAATTTGAAAATAGTTGGTATTACAGGTAGTTTTGGCAAAACCAGTACAAAGGAAATTCTTTTCGATATTCTTTCAAATAAATATAAAGTGGTGATGACACCAGGTAATTTCAATACAACAGTCGGAATTGCAGAAACAATTCTGAATGAAGTTGATGAAAAAACAGAAATTTTTCTTGCAGAGATGGGAGCGTATGTGAGAGGAGAAGTCAAAAAATCTGTAGAACTTGCTCAACCCAATATTTCAATCATTACAAATGTCGGGAAATCTCACCTTGATCTTTTTGGGAACGTTGAGAATATTGTTGAGACAAAATCTGAAATTTATTGGGGTTTGAAACCAAAAGGGATTGCTATCCTGAATGCTGATAATGAGAGACTTTTTGCACTCAGGGACAGAATAAAGAAAAAAACAGTACTCTTTTCAAATTCCGACGAGAACCCAAATGAATTGGATTCCAAGAACCTTGTCTCAATTGCAAATATCGAATGGGTTGAGAACAGTGTAAAATTTGATTTGAGATATGGACAAGAAAAAGTTAGAATCAATACAAACGTTGTTGGAAGACATCAATTGAAAAATCTGCTTTCTGCCATAGCAATAGCCCTTCAGCTCAAATTTGAAGTGAAGGAACTTAAAGAAATACTCAAAGACAAAGAATTCCAATCTTCCCACTTCTCAACCTTTATCGGACCAGAAAAAACACTTGTTATTGATGACGCCTACAATACAAATCCGGACGGATTCTCAGCTGCTTTGGCATATCTATCCAATTACACCAAACAAAAACAAATTGTAGTAACTCGAGGTATCCCAGAAATAGGAAGCGAACTTCGTCTGGTCTATACAGATATTGCAGACAAAATTGTACGTTCTTCAGATTTATTGATTACAACTGACAAGGTACTGTGTAAAGAAGTTTATGACGCAAACGCAAAATTTTTGTGCATCTTTGTTGAAGAAACTGAAAAATTGAATGAAGAAATAACTAAACATTTTGGAGAAAATACAGTAATCCTCCTTGAAGGAAGAGTCGCTCCAGAAACAATGAAAATACTGAAGAATGACAAAGGACAAATCTGTGCTGAATGATAAATATTAAGGGTCTTGCCCAGTTAAAAAGGTATTAAAGCTTAAATAAAGCTGTTACAATG
>CAYSKC010000156.1:0-2213 GCA_964431615.1 uncultured Candidatus Saccharibacteria bacterium | reverse complement strand
CGGTGTTGCAATTTTTGATGAGCACAGATTGATTTCTGCAGTTCGACATCCTAGTTTTATTCCCAAATTTATTCCCGGAACTTTTACTTGGGAAAATGGACACCCAGAATTTTTTGGTAAGCAGGAAGAAACGCATATATCAACATCCATGGCCGAACCTCTGGGAATTGAATACTCAAGCAGGAAGGCAAAAGAGCTCGTTGAGCACATTAGAGAATTTGGATTTAATGGAATTGTAGGAAAAACTGGTTTTGGGACACTTGGTGTTGAGGAGGAAAATTTGCATTTTGATAAAGAAAACGTATTACCCAAAACATTGTCTTTTGAAGAGCAGTATGAACTTCAAGATAACGTCAAAGAAATTGGTTTTGACCCAGCATCCCATGTTGTTGAGCAGGCTCTAATGATTGCAGAAAGTAGGATCAAAGAAGCAAAAGAAAATCCAGATTCAATAATCAACAGTACGAGTTTTTCTCTAGTTTCAAAGCCTGATCAATTTCGAATGAACAATGGAAAACTTGGTGAATATATAAATGCTGTTGCTTTTCATATGTTTGAAAATTATTTTGATCCAAAAGATACTATTGCAAGGGAGTACTGGAACAAACTTGCTGAAAAATCTGGTTATAAAGATTTTGAAGATTTAAAAATGAAGGTTGGAGATTTGACACCGCTTACTTTTGTTGCGGCACACGTGAGTCTCGGACTTAGAAGTGAGAATGTTGATGGAAGTTTCAGAATTGGACTTGAAGAAGGAATAGCTGTCTCGGATATTGTCAATTCAAATTTTGGAAATTTACTTGAATGGATGACGTACTCAACCCCTCTGGCTTTTGGTGAACGGGTAGGAGTAAATATAAATGGTGAAACGAAGTATCCAAGAGATACAAGAGCTGTTGCCAGACTTGGGTCTCGTACTGCATATCCAGCTGACTTCATTATGAGCCCAGAAAATTACAAAAACAGGGTAGTTGAAGCAATAGTTGAGGGACAGGCAGATAGAATTGATAGAAGTGCTTATATAGCATATCACGAAGATCGAGATCAAAAAATCACCAATCCACATGCAAGGGTCAGATTTCGAGTAGCACCAAACGAAGGACGAGATAAATTTAAGCAAAGACTTGGTCGAGTTGAATTTGTGGGCGGTGGAAATACACCGGATATTGTGGCGCTCACTTCTCGAAATGCAATGCTTCAATTGATGGGCTTGGCAGCTTATGAAGCGGTTGCGAACAAAGAGCATCCGGTCTATTATTTCAAAGATAAGTTCCCAAGTATGACTACGGCTCAAGGACAGGTGAATTTGAATCACGCATACAATTTCTATGGTTCAGAGCATCCAAAAGCTTCAGCACTTATTGAAGAGGGGAGAGCATTTTTGGAATACATGAAAGTAAATTATTCTCATGAAGACGTTCAGTATTTGATCAAAGTTGCAGAAGTAGGATTGAATAAATTATCAGAAGAAACTTCAGCTCGAACGCTTGATGAATATTTGAAAAATCCAAAAGGCAATGTATCTGATGTGATACTTCATATGTACGAAGACAAAGTGAAGCCTGAAGACATTGCAAGGGAAATTGCGAGGTTTGAGAGAGAGCAGGCGGAGAAAATTGTGGAATATGGAGGAGACGTAATAGCATACGCAAACTCTAAAAACTAAACTCCCGAATAGCCAAACAAAATGGAAAGTCGAAATTCGAAACTGCCTAAAGCCTAAATAAAATATGAATTCATAATTTAATTCTTTAAAAATTTGTACACATTCTTTCTGTGTGCAACTTTAATGACACTTATCAATTTGATAGTTTTCTTTACCTCATAAACAATTCTGTATTGTCCGGCTCTAATTCTATAAAGATATTCAAATCCCTTTAACCTCTTTGAATTTACGGGAAAAGGGTGGTCAGCCAAAAAGTAGACTGCTTCTTTTATCAAAACTGCCATTTTGACAGGAATCGTTTGGAAATCTTTATATACCTTTTTGGAAATAAGGATTTTGAAGCTCATATCCCAAGTTTTCGAAAAAATTCCTTAGCTGGGATAGTTTCATCATTTCTCCGTTCGAGATATGATTTTATATCTTCCGAGTCCTCAATCATCTCTAGCATTTTTTCGTATGTATCAATTGGTACCATAGCGGTTTTCGGTCGTGAATTGACTATCAAATAACTAACTTCATCATCGGGGATAGACTTTGCACCCTTCCT
>CAYSKC010000155.1:0-2218 GCA_964431615.1 uncultured Candidatus Saccharibacteria bacterium | reverse complement strand
GCTCACAGAGGTAGAAAGACAAAACTGATAAAAGGCATAAGAGGTGTTAAAAACGGATTTGCATGCCTTCTTTCCAATTACAATATAAAACCGGAATCTTTTGAAAATTCTGACGGCGGTTTTACATTCATTGATGGAAAAATATACAATCTTGATTCTCTGTTAAAGAGTCTGGCAATATCCTGCAGCGGAAAAAATAAAGTTGATTCATATAAATTCAATCTACAAAACTATATAAAACAAAATAAAGAAGGGGTCATACATCTTTTTAATAGAAAAGTCCTCCCAATCCTCCCATTTCTTCTACCACTTGTCTTGATGCTTGAGTTCTCTACAGGGCTTTTTCGACAGGCTATCGGACAGGATTTTGGATATACTGGAGAAACACTTGGTTATCTTCTATCTTTTGTATTCGTAATCCAATTTTTGATTTCAATCAATTTTGCAAAACTCAAAAAAATTTTTAATGAAAAACATCTTTCTGTTCTTATTATAATTATTTATCTTTTGGGATTTGTTGTCGCTTATACAAAAATTTTCTCAGGATTTGTAGGTGGAGGAATTGTAATCTGTCTTTTGTACACAGGGCTTATTACAAGTTCACCTCTTATCAATAGTATTGTCAATAAAAGGATAGAATCAAAATATAGAGCAACCTCAATATCTTCTCTCATGTTTATCAGCAAAATTCCTTATATAATTATTACAATATTTTTTGCTTGGATAACATTGACAGAAAATATCGCGAAGTTTTATTTGCTGAGCATTGTTTTGCTTGCAATCTATCTAATTATTATTTTGATTTCAAAAATATTTTCATTCACAAAAGAAAGATGATCTATTTTGATTATTTGTTATATCTAACTTAATGAATATTGCTGTATTTCTCTCAGCCACGCTTCCAAGTGGGAATTATGAAAAACACACAATTGAACTTGGTCGTCTAATTGCTCAAAATGGACATACCCTAGTTTACGGCGGGTCCGAAAAAGGTCTGATGAAGACATTAGCCGATACAGTCGAATCTAATGGTGGTAGAATAATTGGCGTAACAGCAAAAATCTTCGAAAAATTTTGTCGAAATAATTTATCCCAAAAATTTGTTTTGGAGGATATTCCATCAAGAGTAAAAAAAATGATAGAAATTTCTGACATTGTAATAGGACTTCCTGGAGGTAATGGTACTCTAGATGAAATGACTCAGGCTATTGAACAAAGAAAGTCAGAACTGGTGGTAAATGGTAATGACAAAAACATTCGAAACAGAATGATTAGTTTTATCAGCACAAAAGGATTCTGGAATCATATAAAAAACCACTTTGAAATGCTCGAAAAACATGGTCTTTTGCATGTGCCTATGAAAAAGCTTGTGGTTTTTGTTGGAAACCCAGAAGAAGCCATCAAAATAATAGGATAGAAAATAACAAGACGTTTTACCCCAAATTATTTCCTTTGTAACTAATCTGTAACCATTAGATCTATATATTTGAACATAGTTAATATTTTATTATTAATTTCATGGACAAAAAAATACTTACAGCAATTAGTATTACCTTGGGTAGTATGTTATTACTTGTTGGGGTGAGTTTTCTTCTGGTTCGTCTTTCAAGTCCAAAGCCAATTATTGACGTGAATAATCTACCATTTTCTGGATCCTCAAACCCCATTTCTATTCCACAAAACATACATGACAAAACAACTATCATACCTTCTCATATTTACTCAAATACAGAAGGCTCCTTGAAGGTATCTGCAAGACTTGGTAATGATTCGATATCAAAAAATGAAAAATTGGGATATCTTTTGATTGAACTTGAGGGGGAAGATATCTCTTCCGATATGCTCAATACAGCAAATATTCCTTTGAATATTGCATTCGTAATTGACAAAAGCGGTTCGATGATGGGTGAAAAACTTGAAAATGTCAAAAAGGCGATTATTAAAGCAACCGAATTTCTAGATTCTAATGACAAGGTGTCGATAGTGTCTTATGACAGTGATGTATATACTCTTCTTGAGCCATCCTTTTTTGAGAAAGAAAAATTTATTTCTATTGTGTCAGGAATTGAATCTGGAAGCAGTACAAACCTCGAGGGAGGGTTGAAAAAAGGTTTAGATTTTGTAAAATACAGTAATGATTTTGAAGGGATTAATCGAGTCATTCTTTTGTCTGATGGACTTGCAAATGTTGGAGAGTCTGATCCCGAAATACTTGGTA
>CAYSKC010000154.1:0-2276 GCA_964431615.1 uncultured Candidatus Saccharibacteria bacterium | reverse complement strand
CCCTTTTCCGGTTATGATTGTCACATACTTACATCCTGACACATAGCTATCCTCCAAAAATTCATCAAGCATCCTTTCAACTTCAAAGGGAGTAATTGGCCCTAGACCATGATAATCAAGCTCTGCTTCTGATACAAAAAGTTCTCGTTCCATTCTCTCGATAAATTCAGATTTGCTGTCATTAACTGCTATGTTTTTTTGATTTTTTATTTTCCGGTGTTTCATAAATATTTTTGTCAGTTATCACAAAATCAACCTTCTCATCCATTTCATCAAAAGGAATCATATCAAAGATTTGTTCCTCAAAACAAACTCCTATTCTTTTTGCATCCTTTCTCACTTTGTTCAGTGCTCTATCATACCAACCATGCCCCCTTCCAAGTCTTTTTCCATCTTTCCCAAACATTCTTCCAGGAATCACAACTGTATCAAAAAATTCAAAATCGTGAAAATTTTCTGAATTGAGTGTATAGCCAAAATTTTTTATGTTTGCTATAGCTACATCAACTCCATTACTTTCTAATTTTTTGATTAATTTGGATAAATCAGGTTCATCTCTCAGGTTTTGAAACATCAAAATCTTTTTTGAATTGAAAACAAAAGGTGTTAGTTTTTTTCTAATCAGTAAAGATTTTGATTTTGTGTTGATTTTTTTGAGTATTCTTTTTGATTTTTCTCGAAGGAAACTTTTGCTGTATTTTAGAAAATATCTTCTTTTTTCTCGCTTATACATTATAAGTTTTCGAATGAATTCACAAACCATACGAAAACTGGTTATGTATTCAAAAAGGGTGATGAGAAATGACGATGAATATACATCAATAAAATTCAAAGGATTCCCTTCATAAAAATTCAAAGATTGAATAATTTTTGCTATTCTTGGATTTGTAGTACTCAAAAACATATTCATATCTTGACAATCAACGATCACTCTTTTGAGTAATCTTCTAGCAAGTCCTCCTCCTTGAAATGATTCAAAGATAATTATTGGACCAAGTTTGACCCATTCTTTTCCTCTCCATAGACTACAAACCCCAGCAAATTGAGAATCAATTTCTAGAACATACGTGTCATCGATATGTTTCGTCCACGAACTTTTTGACACATAAATCAAGTCATTGAATTTCCTTGTCTCAAGAATCAATTTTTCGATTTCTGTATCGGTAAGTTTTCGTTTATATATTTTTATATCTTTTTCTATTTGCATTTGTCTATATTTGAATACTATTATTAATTATCTTTCTCTTTCTATTGTACAAGTCAATATGATAAGAATTGGAATATTTGAATATTTAAGATGTGAAATTAGTAAGAAATTTTTATCAAAAATTACATTCTGGTTGTTTTAGAGTACAACAAAATAAATACTTTGCCTTCAAGTTCAAAGTGTTGTGTTTTACTCCAAACCCTCAAAACCTTTCTATTCTCGCTCGTCTCCAGTCTGAAATCTGGGTTTTTGCTATCTTAAAATAAACTACAAATTTGAAACTAATTATGTTTTTAAACAGAATTTATAAAGCCAATAAAACAATTGATATAATCCCTGCAATTACACTTGCCCCAAAACTCAGACCAACTTTCATCCCAAATTTCTTTTCTCCTTGTGTATAAGCTATAACACCTTTTACTATTGTATTTACAATGGTTGCAATCAAAATTCCTTGTATTGCCAGAGTTGATCCAATAGATCTCGATGTAAACATATCTGCCATAGAGAGAGTGATAGCGTCAACGTCCACAAGACCAGAGATTGCAGTTGTCAGATATACTCCTGAATTCCCAAAATAAACAAGACCTACTTGAGCAATGATCTTGATAACTGCAAACATTAGAGCAAGTTTTAGAGCTGGAATAAAATTGAAAGGACTTCCCAATTCTTCACTTAGTCCATTATTTGTACCATTTCCATTTTTTTCTTTGTCAATAATAAACCCGTAATTCCCATGGCTAAAATCGGCAATAACATATACGGAGTCATCTTCAAAGCCAAAGAGGAAGATAGTACAGCAACAACTATGAGAACTCGTATAAACATAGTTAGCGATGCAACAATTGTAGCTAGAGCCAATTCTGATGAGAGCCCCGGAGCTTTTTTGCTTCGGTTTGTCATACTTGATGTTGTTGCAGTGCTGGAAACAAGTCCCCCAAAAAAACCGTTCAAAACGATAGCTTTTTTGGATTTCACTATCTTCATCATAAAATACCCAATAAACTCCAACCCGCTAATAAGTACAACTAAAAACCAGATCTTTGATGGATTGATAAGGTTCCAAGGA
>CAYSKC010000153.1:0-2281 GCA_964431615.1 uncultured Candidatus Saccharibacteria bacterium | reverse complement strand
AATTGGCTATTGGTGCTTCTTTTGGGAGTATCAGTAGAATAGAGTCCGGAAAGGTCAATCCCACAAAAGAAACGCTTCAAAAAATAGCAGATATACTTAAATTGAGTTCATATGAGACAATCACACTTTTTTCTATTGAAACTAATTATTATATTGACATACTTAAAAATGCTTCAAAATTTCTTCAAATTAGGGATACGAGAGAACTATTTCAAAAATCAGCTAATGTAATATCAGGCGAATTAGGATTTGTGGGGGTTATGATTGATACAATTGAAGGTGGGTATCTTGTTAATCAAGCTTTTGCTGATAAATGGTATACAAATATTTTCATTAAGATATTAGGTGGACCATATAATACACTTAGATTTAAGCTTGGCGATGAAAAATTTTCTAAAATTCTAAATGATGTGATCTTAGGAAAAGAACCAATAGTGTTTCATCATTTAAAAGATATGTTATGCCCCACTTTTTCTATAAAAGTTGCGAACATGTTTGAAAAAATAAGTGATTTTAAATCTGGTATATGTTTACCAATTAAATCAAAAAATTCAGATTGTATTGGGATCATATATTTTGGTAAAGATTACTATGATGATTTTTCAGAAGAAATGGAAGTTTTGAAGACGTATACAGAAGCAGTTGGAATTGCCGTTGAAAACGCATGGGAATACGTAAAACTACATAAGAAACTTGGGAGAAAATAAAAACCAATCAAGTGGCTAGATGAAAGATAATGCAATAGGTAAAAAAATAAAGAAATATAGATTGAGGGCGAATATGAGCCAGATGGAGCTTGAATTGGCTATAGAATCTTCATTTGGGAGTATTAGTCGTATTGAGGCAGGAAAAGTAAATCCGACCAAAGAAACACTTCAAAAAATCATTAAAACCTTGGATATCAGACCTTTTGAAGCTAGTCAGTTACTAGGACTTGATCAAGAACCATACCTTCATGTCTTGTATGCATCCAAAGAGTTTATGAGTAGCCTAATTCTTGACAAAGTGTTGCAAAATGCTGTAAATATTATATCTAAGGAACTTAAATTACTTGGGGTAATAATTGATATTGTAAAAGGAGACGAGCTTTGGAATGCGACGTTCACCCAGAGTTGGTATACGGATCTTATGAACAAAGTCATGGGTAAGCCTCACAACTCTTTCTTTATAAAAATGAAAGATTATCCTGATAATATAGGGGTTCAGTGCGTAACGGAGCAGAAGGTCAAGAAAATAAAGCATGTAAGAGATCTTGGTCGTGGATTTCTCCCTTTACCTGTATGTGATATCTTGAATAAAATTGGAGGTGTAAAATCTGGTATTGCCTTTCCTATAATATCATCCGGTGGTCAAAGCTTAGGTGTTATATATTTTGGTAAAAACGTTGAGGATGATTATGAATCGGAACGATATATTCTCCAAGCATTTACCGATGCAGTTGCTATAGCTATTGAAAACGCACAGAAATATGAAGATTTGAAAAAGAAGGTCAAAATACAAGAAAATTGATATTCTAATCGTATTCGAAACTACCTCTGTTTTTCTTCTAAGTTCTTTCGTCAAAAATTCAAAAATTTGTATTGCAGTACAAGGATAATTTTTTATTGTGCTGGTATAAATGCACCAACATGAAAGTATTTTCTCCGAAACAAAAAGAAATATTGATAGAGATGATTAGTATTACAGATGATATGAAATATCTATGTTTACTTTTGGAACAAAGAATTCAGTTTGTAGACCAACTAACAATAGAAAACAAAACAAAAGAAATAAAACAAATATTTCTTGAGCTGAAACAAGAGTTGGATATTTTGTCCGTATATTCTGATCTAATATTTTAGGTGTATTACATATTATGAAAAAGAAAACTTTTGTAATTCTGATCATTTTTCTTATGTTTTTTTCAAATCTTTCATCGGTACTTCAGACTTTTGTTAGGGCAAATGAAGATTCTGAAAATATTTCAAATAAACCAAGTACTGAAATTCCTAACAAAGTATTAACTAAGATACAAACAATAGACATTGATGAAAACACATCACCAAAAAAGGGTAATGAAACAGAAAAAGAGTATATAAATAAAAATGAATCCCAAGAAAATGGTCAAGATAAGGTCACAATTTGCCATATACCACAAGGCAATCCTGAAAATGCACAAGAAATTACTGTTGGAGAACCAGCTCTCTCAACTCATCTTGCACATGGAGATTATTTGGGTTTTTGTGATGAAATACCACCCGATGGCAGTATTGAATTTCTAGACGAATCAAACCAAATAGTT
>CAYSKC010000152.1:0-2285 GCA_964431615.1 uncultured Candidatus Saccharibacteria bacterium | reverse complement strand
TTTTATTTATTTTTTGAAATAATTGAGTCTGCTGCATCAAGTATCAACTGTGTTGACCTGTAATTTTGCGTAATTGTGATTATTTCACTATTTGGAAAAGTATTTTTGAATTCCAGAATATTTGCAAGATTTGCACCTTGAAATCTATAAATTGACTGATCATCATCTCCGACCACAAAAACATTGGGGCTATCATCAAAACTTCCCAGTTTTTTGACGAGATTGTTTTGAGCACCGTTTGTATCTTGGTATTCATCAACCAGTATATATAGAAATTTTTCTTGGTAATATGCAAGTAAATTTTCATCTTCCTCGAAAGCTTTGAGGACAAACAAAACCATGTCAGTAAAATCATATAGGCTCTCCTCCTCATAAATTCTTGAAATTTCTGTATAAATTTGTAGAAGTTCAATATTTTTTTGTACTCTTTCCACTTCCTTCATCCATTTAGCGGTTGGTTTACTTGCTCGCCCCATTGCGACAGCTTTCGGGGTTTTCTTATTTATTTTCTTTTGACTTTCGACCTCACCTATTTGTGCTTTGATAAGTTTAGCAAACTCATCGCTTGAAATATTTTCTTTCTTCAAATCATCTATTCTATCTACAATCTCTTTCTGGTAATAATAGGTATCGTTGAATGGTCGAAGTAAGGTTTTTTTGTATTGAATTTCAGAAAGAAGATTTTCAAATTCTCTATATGTTTTTTTTGGATCAAAATTATCTAGAATTTTTTGGATAATTCTAAACTTGTCCAGATCAGTTATTTGTTTTCTTTCTCTCTTGACTGCAAATTTGTCAGCATGAGTTTGAATTATTTCATTGCAAAAACTATGAAAAGTTGAAATTCTCACTTGATAAGCAGTTGTCCCGATGAAGTCTTCTTTGCATATTTCTTGCGGCATTTTCTGTGAAAGTTAGTGCAAGGATATTTTCTGGATTTGTATCGGTTTGTTTGAGGATATTTGCAATTCGAAGGGTAAGTACTTGTGTTTTTCCAGTTCCCGGTCCTGCTACAACCATGACAGGTCCGTCTATTGTGTCAACTGCAAGTTTTTGGTCAGGATTGAGTTTTGAATATGCTTTCTCGAATGTGGTCATGAGAATATTATACACTGGCTCATACTTCTCTAACTCAATTTTTTATTAATTGATCAATATTTCATGGGGTTTTAAGACAAAAAATAGAAACAAAATCTCAATACTTTCAAAAGAAGGGATTTGCAATAGGCTAAATATTTACTTTCCAGCAATTCTATTTAGTAATTGAGTCCACCAATTATGTGTTGTTTGTGACGGTTGGATGGCTGATGGTGTTCGGACTTCTGGTACGACAGGTTTGTTTGCACTGAAAATTAATGCGTTAAGACGCCCACCATTATCAATCGGGGATTTATTAGCATCAATCATTTTTTGAATTCTTGAGGGATTATTTTCGACCATTTTGTTTAATAATAAATTTGTTAGTACGCTAGAGCTAATATCAGGTATAATTATTTCGGGTGCTCAAAACTTCGTGAACTTTGTCGATTAAATCACCTAGTGGTTTACTCCGAAATTCTTTTTCTGGAAAAATTGAACCCGTTAACCTATTGTCATATGCAGGGATTCTTTCTTTTCCATAACTCTCTGGTTCGTTCGGATCACCAAAAGGACCAGGTCTTTTAAAATTTCTGACTAAAAATGATACTGTTTTTCCCCCATTATTTTCAGTTTCTATTGTTGGATTACTCCCCAAAAACGTATGCAAAAGGGGATGTGTATCTTGTATGGCATCAATTTGATCATTTCCTATTCGGCCCGTTTTTTCTTGAATTGTAACCAATGCAAACTAACAGTAATAATTAAACTTATGCTTTTCATTTTTCCACTTCTTCTTCTTCTTGTCAACTCTTTTGTTCTAGATCAATTGAAGCATTTGAGGTCTTCTTGATTTTTTGGTTTACACCTTTGGTCATGTTTGGAATGATTTGGACTGGGTGGTAGTAAATTTTGAAGTGTCTTTTGGCTCTGGTTTGTGGTCACTTGAGGTTCAAGTGAAACGTCATTTATACCAGATAGTCATTGCAATGAATGCAATGTAGATTAATAGGAGAACAAAACCTTCTTTTCTTTCGAGTTTTTTGCCACTAAAACAGAAGTAAATGAATGCCAAAGTGATTATAACTAGAAAGGTTGAGAGTATATAAAAAGGTTTGTTCAGTGTGATTGTAAGTGGCTTTATGGTTGATAGTATTCCAAGCACAAAAATATTTGTAAAGGCGGAACTTAAGAGATAACTTAGCGAA
>CAYSKC010000151.1:1613-2295 GCA_964431615.1 uncultured Candidatus Saccharibacteria bacterium | reverse complement strand
CAGATCTGCTCCACCAACTAGAAATTTTGCTAGGTTCCAATTGTATCCAGTGAGATATACTACCTTATTTTTGAAGGTATTTGATTTTGTCACTCTAACTACATTTGCGAGAATTTCTTTTCCTTCTCTGTCTTGTGGATGTGCTTTTCCACCGATCAAAAACTGTATGTGATGTTTTGGATGATAAGTAAGCTTGGAAAGTCTGATCAAATCATTCAGGAATATATCTGGACGTTTGTAGGAAGCAAACCTTCTTGTCCAAACAACTGTCAATTTGTCTGGATCAAGTCTTGTTCCAAGTGTTGAGTTGATGTTATCTATTGCAAATTTTTTGAGGTTTTGATGGACTTTCCAGAGTTCAGTATCTGGTATATCGTATATTTTTTCCCAGTTTACATCATTTGATGGATCAAACCATCTGGGGTGAACGTACTCTGAATACAATTCACAAATAGGTTTACAAACCCATGTAGGCGTGTGTATTCCATTTGTAATGGATACAATATCCTCATCTGGCCATGTTTTTTTTGCTGCAACAGAATGCAATTTACTTACAGCATTGGTTTTTTTTGCACCTTTCATTCCAAATATTGTCATGGAGAATTCATTTGGAGAGTATTCTGGATCTTTGCCTAGGTTGAAAAAATCATCAAACGCAATTTCCAATTCGGACAAATAAGGA
>CAYSKC010000151.1:0-1603 GCA_964431615.1 uncultured Candidatus Saccharibacteria bacterium | reverse complement strand
CACATTTTTTTTTGCTTTTTGGAGAAGTGCATCCAAGTCTCCATAAGCATCTATAAATTCGGACATTTTTTCAATTATTGCAAAACTAGCGTGTCCTTCGTTTAGATGTAGAATTGATGGGTTTATTTCCATCTTTTTTGCAAAACGAAGACCTCCAATCCCCAATACTATTTCCTGTCGAATACGTGTATCTTTGTTTCCTCCATAGAGATGTGCAGTTATCATTTTGTCTTCCCATCTCTCGTTTTTTTCATAGTTAGTGTCCAACAAAATTACATAATTTCTACCGACATTTAGTTTCCATGCTCTTACATAGACGGTATGGCCAAATATTTTAATTTCAACTTCGATAGTATTGCCTGAAGGGTCTTTTATTAGTCGTAGAAATGAAGCAGCTGGGTTTTGGGGGATATATTCTTCGACCTGCACTCCCTTGAAATCTATATCTTGATGAAAATATCCCTGATGATAAAAAATTCCGACACCAACCAAAGGAATCCCCAGATCACTTGATTCTTTTATAAAATCTGCAGCAAGTACACCAAGTCCACCAGAATATATTTGAAGCCAATCAACAAAACCATATTCTGCTGAAAGAAAGAGAATCGGATTTTTTTTGAGAAAAGTTAAGTTATCTTGTAAGTCGAACCAATTTTTTTCTTTTAGATAGCTATCCAAAGCATTGATAGTTCTGTTTACTGTTTTGATATCTCTATCTTGTTCTACTATATGTCTATTTTCCAAATATCTTTGGATATTTGCTGATGGGGGAGCTGTCTTCCGCCAGTTATGTCCATCAATTTCATCGATTAGTTTGTAACCGGGTGGGTACCAAGTATAAAAAAGATTGGAAAAAATCTTTTCGAGATCATTCTCGAGTTGTTTTCTGTGAGTTTCAAGATATTTCTCAAAACTCGGTAAATTTTCCACAGGGCAGAGAAAAGAAATATATTTATTTTACAAAATATATACAACAAATAGTGAATAAATCACAAAAATAAAGTTCAGAGTTATGAAAAGAGTTATTGAATTTCACTTACGACCAGTCCTTCATCTCACGTCTTATGTTTATTCTACATCCTGTGTTGCGCGCTGTTTATCATTCCACATTTTTTGTATTTGAGCCCAGATCCGCATGGACAAGGGTCGTTTCGTCCAATATTTATCGCTTTCTTTATTGTTTTTTGTGGTTCAGTTCTAAGTGGTTTTCCAGATTCCATCTGTTCTTTTGCAGTTATTCTGTTTACAGTATCAACTATTTCTCTTGTTCCAGTTGATACATCTTTGACTTCATCTTCGTTTGTTTTCATCTGTTCTTGGACAAATTGGGGTCGAATAATTTTTTGTACTTTCAGTACCCGTCTTGCTATTTGTGAATCAATGTTTGAAATAAATTCATCAAAAAGTTCAAAGCCCTCGTTTTTGTATTCAACTAGTGGATCTTGTTGAGCATATCCCCTTAGTCCAATACCATCTCTGAGGGCTTTCATAGCATCTAGTTGATCTGTCCAAAGTTCATCCATTGTTCGAAATACAAGCATCTTTGTAACGGCAGGTAGATCATTTCCAAACTCGCCTATTTTTATGTCAAAGGATTTATTCG
>CAYSKC010000150.1:0-2323 GCA_964431615.1 uncultured Candidatus Saccharibacteria bacterium | reverse complement strand
GAGAAAGCTATGGAATTAGGAGCAGATGGTTATATGCTCAAGTCAGATGTCGAACCTCAGGAGATGATTTCGGTTATTCAGAAATTTTTTGAGTGATCAGAGACCACTGTATCTATCTTTTTGAGTTGATCGCTTATATTGGATATTTCTCGTGAACAATAAAAAAGACAAGTTTCCTTGTCTTTTTTTTCTTTATTTAGGCTCTTTTCCATTGCATCGAGAATAAACCACAGATCCCAACAGATTTCTTCGTACTTATTGAGTTTTACGATATTTATTCTCATATATTGTAATTATATCTTATATTTCAAAATTTTCAACCATATTCTTAGTTTTCCAGGTATTCATCTATTGTTTCTTTCAATTGCTTGACTTTTTCTTCGAACCTTACCCATGTACTTTCAAGATACTCATCTTCCAATTCCCCAATTACGTCTGTGACAGTCGTGTATCTTTCCTCTATCTTCCCAAGATCAATTTCTTTTGCATCTTCAGAGATAAGTGTTTGATTGAGATTATCAAGTGACTGTTTGTGTTTTCTGAGATAGTGTTTGAAAATATCATTTTCTATTGCTTTTCTATGTTCGATATTTTTTTCTTTCAGATTTTCATTAAACTGAAAAAGCTGTGAATGGGAATCTATGATGACTTGGGTGAAATTATCTGCATTTTCCGGATTTTTGAGATTGTTTTCTATCTGTGAAAGTCTTGTTTTCATATCAGATAGGTCACTTTCAAGATTGTATTTTGTATTGCTGGAAATATTTTCATATTTTGTGAGGTCTTCTGTTCTTTTTGTGAGAAGATCAGTTTCGTTTTGAATCAGATCATTGAGTTGTTCATAGGCTGGTATTAATTCTTCTGGGAGTTCAATTCCAACAACGCCTATGTCTTGTGCAAAACTAGAAAATCTAAATGAACCAAACAAAATTAGACCCAAACTAAGAATTACAATAATTTTTCTTCTAATTTTCATTTATTGGTGAAGAAAGAGGTAAATCAAATCCAGTAAGAACTGAGTCAAATAGCATAACTTCTTCCTCGTAGGTTTTGAAATCATTGTCCAGTACATTTATTTCTTCATCAATTTTTTCAAACCCATATTGTGTCAAATTTTGGTCAAGTTCTGTTGAGATAGTTTCAAGAGAGTTTCTGATTCCTTGAATTTTTTCCTTTTTGTTTTCTTCATCAATTCGAAATACTGTAGAAGAAATGATCACAATTGTTCCAATAATCAAGATAATTCCTGAAAATAGAATAATTCCAATGGTCAATTTTCTTTGTGGGGTAAGTTGTTTGAATCTGTACAATAATTCCCGAAATTTTATACTCCAATTACGATTTATATACATCAGATCTTTTATTTTTGTAGTAATTATTTTGGTGCGCAATTATATATTAAATCTTTTGTTAGTTGTATATATTTTGACGAAAAAAAAGATGTTTTGTTACTGCTATAGTGTATAATTTATAAAAGAAATGCGGATCATAGCTGAAAATCTGCAAAAAAAGTTGAGGACATAAAATTTAATAAATTAATTTGAGTGCAGATTCGATTATCAAAAACGACCTATTTCTGATTTATTGATAATGAATCTGAAGAAAGGTGGCACCACCCATCACACGTTGTGTGAAATGACAAATGACAAGATGAAAAGTATATTTGTAATTTCTAAATTTGTCATACACATATTGGGGTCCTGATAATTGTTTATATAATTGATAGACAGTAATCAGGACCTTTTTTAATTTCAAGAGAGTGAAATCGTCAGTCTTTTGGCTGGGAATAGGTAAGAACAAATGGGTGCCGGAGGCTCAGAGTAAAACACAATAATATGGTTTTGAGACCAAATTATTTTATTTTTTACAAAATCTTTATGGAAAGGATATTATCAAAAAATCTAAAAAACTTTATTGGTCAAAAAGTACTTGTAAAAGGCTGGATGAATAATGTAAGGGAGCTTGGAAAAATTAATTTTTTGATACTTCGCGATAGAAAAGGGTTTATGCAAATAGTGATTGAAGATAAAGCTGAATACGAAAAAATCAGGGCATTGCAACCGGGTTCAATCCTCTATATCAAAGCAGATGTTCAAGAAACCACACAAACAGAAATTGGTGTTGAACTGATAAATCCTGAGATTCATGTAGAAGTAAAAATTGAATCTGTTCCATCTATTGAGTATACGAAACCTGAGATCAAAGCTGATCTGGAGACAATCCTTGATCATAGACCAATTGCTTTGAGAAACAGAAAGATCTCTGCTGTATTCAAAATTCAAGGAGAAATTGCACGAGCTTATAGGGAATATATGAGAAATGA
>CAYSKC010000149.1:0-2397 GCA_964431615.1 uncultured Candidatus Saccharibacteria bacterium | reverse complement strand
CTAGTAAAGGGCCAAACCAACATAGAAATAAGTGATGCCTTAGCCTTGTCTTTTCTACCAATCGTACTTATACGATGTACCTGTACCCCATCTTCTATTGAAAATGGAGAAAGACCTTCCATTTTTGTCGTCAAAACTCTCACCCTGTGACCTCTTTCAACAAGCGCTGTGGCGAGCGATCTTGCAGCAACCCCTCCCCCACCACCTATTGGTGGGTATTCGTAGTTAATTATCAAAATATTCATAAATATTTCTTAGTTCATAAATTATTAATCTTTCGAATAATCCTTAATTTCAATAATCCCAGTGACATCCAAATCTCTTATATATTTTGCAACTTCTGGATCATCATCTATTGTTTTTCCGTTCAGATAAAGTTTGTTTATCCTTTCCATATAATTTTCCTCAAACTCTCTCACCTCTTCGATTTGGTAAGGATGATAGCCGTTTAGCATAACAGAATTGAAGTTTGAAATTTGAAATTCGTATATTGAATTATAAAAATCTTGAGTTGGTTTGATTGGAACAAACAAAATTCTTTCGTTGTCCATAAAGTCTACACTCTCGGGAAGATAGGTTAGACTGATTGGTCTGAAGTTGATAAATGGCACTATGACTATTAACCCCAGAAATATTATAATCCCAAATTTTTTTATTTTTGTAAATTTAAATTTCTCAAATATTTTTGCAAGTATATACGAAAAAATAATTACTACGAATGGAAAAACAAAAAACATAGCCCGAGCTGGAGTTCGAGACAAATCAAATGCAGGAATGTAATCATAAAATATTTTGTAAACAGGAGTTAGTGAACCTAAGGCCAAAATCAGAAAAAACAATGCGAAAAACGAGAAAAAAGCTAAATTTTTACCATCTTGACTCAACTTTTGACTTCTTGAATTTGAATAAATGAAGTAGATAGAAATTCCAAATCCTATAAGCAAAACAAAAATTCCAATACTCATATAAATATTTTGTTCATGCTCCAAGATAAACGGGTCAAATAAATATGAAAGACTTTTCGGGCTGTTTCCAATAATATGTTCAAATGCCCTTCCATCAGATATATTCGATGTAGCAATCTCCTCTAGTTTCGAATAAACATTAATTAAACTCGAAACCAGAAAACTAAAAACTAAAAACCAATAGTGTTTTATATATGAAAGAAAAAGCGACCTGATGTTTTTCGTCCACCCTTTTTTAAGATTACTAAACTCTGCAAATGCAATTCGAAAACATATATAGATAATTCCAAAATACGTAAAGAACTGTTCGTTAAAAGCTAGAAAAATTAAAATCAAACTCACCCACATAATATCTGTAAATTTTCGTTTGTCGACAAACTTTTCCAAGAAATAAATCATAAGAATTGGGAGAAAATACAGAAAACCGTTTTTGTGACCCACAAGAAGATGATGGATCCTGATTGGGGCTAATAAAACAAATATTGACGAAATAAAAGATAAAATTTGTATAGTAACAAAGGAAAAAGGCCCTTCGGCAAGCTCAGGATGAAGAGAAAGGAGAATGGATTTATCAGGTTTGGAAAATTTTTGTAAAAAATAGCTAGAGAGAATGTAGCCTGCAAATCCGGTTGTGAGAAAGCTCATGAGAATTGCTAGATTGTAAACAAGCGGATCATCAAAGACAATATTTAAAGTAGTGTGAATCCAATAAGGTGAAAACACGACATATTTGACGGTTTCGAAAGTAGACAGCTTGCAATCCTCAATATCTTCAAAACACATTTCTTTTTGATAAAGAGGTTTTCCTTCCAAAATGTTTTCCAGATAATTCTTGTGTTCCCTAAATCCTGCAACTATCTGTAAATGATCTCCCCATATATAAGTGTGCTCTGCCTCGGTGTATAAGTTATTTGGAATTTGGGTGTTGATATTTTTGATGAGGGGGAATGTTACAACTATACCGAGAACAAGATATAAAAATCCTAAAATCATTATTTTTGAGATAATTGGCAAACTTTTTTTCATAAGTCAATTATAACAAGGTATGTAATATTTATTATTAGTTACTGCATCAATTTCGAATCAAATGAGACAAAATTTATTTGCTATTTTAACTACACTTTCTTGAATTCCCTTTGTTCACTTTTGAACGAGCAAAAGTGAACCGACCCGCCTGCTGACGCAAGTCGGGCAGGAAACTCGCCCCGAACCCCTATCCTCAAATCTTTCTAAATAAGCTTAGTTATAAATTCTTTTTTGTTATTCTACTTGGTATAATAATGTTCATATCTCACAAAAAAACCATGGAAAAAGAAAAAAAAGAAACTGCCAAAAAAACGAAACGTAAGAAAATTTCTTATCTCGATACACAAGCAAAGAAAATCACTGCAATTAGTGTTTGTCTCGTTCTTATCATCCTTCTTTCAAATAC
>CAYSKC010000148.1:0-2410 GCA_964431615.1 uncultured Candidatus Saccharibacteria bacterium | reverse complement strand
AGAAATATCTGGTGGGGACGGCTGAACCAAGTTTGTTGAATTATTACCGTGATGAAGTTTTAGATGAGAAAGACCTTCCGAAAAAGTTAGCTGGATTCTCACAGTGTTATCGAAGTGAAATCGGAAGCCATGGAAAAGATACAAAAGGAATTTATCGAATTCACGAATTTATGAAGATCGAACAGGTAGTCCTCTGCAAAAACTATTACGAAGTATCAGAAAAATTACATACCGAAATGCTTTCATACTCGGAAGAACTACTTCGAAATCTCAAACTTCCATACCGGGTTCTACAAATCTGTACAGGAGACATGGGTGCTGGCAAATACAAAATGTACGATATTGAAACCTGGATGCCTTCCCGAGGTGCTTATGGCGAAACACACAGTGCATCAAACCTTGGAGACTGGCAGACAAGAAGATTGAACTTGAAAGCAATTAATAAAGATGCAAACAAATATTACCCTCATGCTTTAAATAATACGGTCGTTGCATCACCAAGAATTCTGATAGCTATCTGGGAAAACTATCAAAATGCCGATGGAACAATCACAGTTCCTGAAGTTTTGAGGGAGTATGTGGGGAAAGATGTAATTGGCAAATAAAATTTACAAGCATCAAATTCCAAATATCAAATTCTCTTTAGATGGACAAGACAAAACAAACCTACAACGATAAATTTTTGATAGATAAATACTTCAAAGAGAATGAAACCTGGTATAAATCGTCTGATTTACCGAAAAAATTTATAACTTTACTAAAGGGAAGAAAAATAATTGATATTGGTTGTGGACCTGGGTTAGCTTCGAAAAGATTTATTGAGGAAGGCTTTGATGTTGTCGGAATAGATTACTCAGAGGCAATGGTTGAAAAAGCAAGCGAGATCTACCCCGAAGCTCAGTTTATCGTGATGGACATGTTGGATATAGATAAATATTTTGTCAAAAATTCATTTGATGGTGCATGGATTTCTGCATCCCTGATTCATATTGAGCATTCATTGGTAGCTTCCTTTCTTGAGAAATTAAAAGGAATACTAACAACTGATGGTGTGATATTTTTTGGAATGAAGACTGGAACGACAAATATAACACTTGTTGATAATAAGTATTATGGTGAAGAATCAGATAGAACGTTCTACATCTGGGAAGAGAAAAAATTTTTAGATCTCTTGGAAACAAATCATTTCAGAGTTATAGAATGTGTTAGAAAACCTGGAACAACTATTGGCAGTATTGAAACTAACTGGTCCAACATTTTCTGCAAAATTCAAAATTGATTCTACTAAAACTGAATTAGTAATTGTCATCTACCTTCTTTTTATCAGCAAAGGTCTTTTTTGTTAGAGCAACGATATCAGCTACTGCACTACCAAGACCATATATAGCCAACACACCTAGCCCAGTTACGCCAATTGTGAGCATAATTAAATTTTTTTGATTTTCATTTAAAGCTTCAACAAAGGTTTTTTCCAAATCATCTATATCATAATGTTCTGAATTTTGACCATTTTCAAACACATCCTCGAAAAAAATATAATGTTCGGGTTGCAAATTCACGAAACAAGTATGAATCCATTCTTCTGGAAGATATTCTCCAATATCAGGGAATATTTGCTCAACTGAATTGGGCCCCAGACCACCGCGTAGTATACCAATCAAATAATTAATCTTTCCTTCTTTTGCTACCAATGGACCACCACTATCCCCATGAACACCAAGCTCATCATCTGTTCTGATTGTTATCCCTGAAGTATAATCATCAATAATGAATTTGCGAGGTTGATCAAAAGTAATACTAGCTCCGTAACCATATATTTCATCCAGTTTTGCAAATGGTTCATCAGGGATAGCCAATAGATTTTCAAAGGAAATACCAAGCTCAGACAAGACATCTAAATTATCCATTTTAATCAATGCTATATCTTCAGATACTCTAGTACTATCATAAGTTCTTGAATCCCCTACAAAAGTATCGGAATACAAATAAACATCTGACTCGTCATATCTATCAATTTCTTTCCATTTACCATTTACATACATTTCAATCATTCCAGATTGAGGACCATCAAGATAATTACCCGCTACGTGAGCGGCAGTTGCAATATACACCTCATCGTCGGAGCTTTTTTCAATATCACCTTGATCAAAAACCAACGCACCAGTCCCCATACCGTCTAGAGAACCTGGTCCATCAATTTTAATTCTACAAAGGAATTGAAGTTCATTATCATCGGCTACTGTCTCAATAGAGAAATACTCTGGCATTTTCTGTTAATTAATCTCATTAATATTATATCTTATAGTTGTGTTTTGATCAATTACTTTCTCAAAAGATAAATCCTATTATTATAATCGTGATGCCTGATTAAAAAACGACACCGAAGGAGGGATTGACTAAAGATAGTTGC
>CAYSKC010000147.1:0-2426 GCA_964431615.1 uncultured Candidatus Saccharibacteria bacterium | reverse complement strand
CGTCTTTTAGTTTCCAATCATTTTTCACAAGATAATCAAAAACGCTCTGTCTCATAGCATTGTCAACATCTTTTGTATCATTGAGATTGGTCAGAAGAATGATATTTGCATTCTGACCCCAAGTATCTTCTCGAAGTTTTTCAACCATAGTTAGACCGTCCATTATAGGCATCACAATATCGGCAAGTATCAGGTCAGGATGAGCCGTCAGAGCTTGTTCAAGGCCCTGTTTTCCATCAACTGCTTCAAGGACGTTGAAACCTTCTTGTGTAAGCTTGTGACTTAATGCTTTCAAAAGAGGAACCTCGTCTTCAACTATAAGTATTGTTTTGGGGTCCATGAATTTGTGTTTTCAATATGTAATAGATAAACAATTCTACCAAAAATTCTAGAAAATTTCTGACTATTTTAATGGAATCAAAGCTTGAAATTTTGTCCATTCATTTTCCAATGACTTGAAAGAAATCATTCCTCCGATTTTTGATAGTGTTGCAAAAGTAATATATAGGCTCAAACCGTTGCCAACTGTGTCAATCCTTCTCACATTATCACCCCTAAAAAGTTTTTGAAAGACCATACTCTTTTGTACTTCTGGAATTCCAACACCAGTATCTGAGATATCAATTTTGAGATTTGAATTATTTTTTTCTATCTTAATGGTAATGTCACCACCTTTTTTGTTGTAGAAGATAGAATTTGATAGAAGATTTGTGAGGATCATTTCAAAAACCTTTGGATCGGTGTGAATTTTTTCATCCAAAATATTAGATCTAAGTGTCAGTTCTCTTTGTTTGATTTCTTTGTTGAAACCTCTGAGTATCTCATCAAACAACTCTTTTGGATGAAATTCTTCAACTTTGAATTCTACTTGACCCATGTCGATTTTGGAAATTTTTAGGAACGCTGCTATAAGTCCATTGATTCTTTCATGTCCTTCAAGTATTTTATTTAATTGGTTTTTTTGTTCTTCCGTGAGGTTGTTTGAATCATCACGAAGCATTTCGGCATACCATCTAACTGTTGTAAGTGGTGTTCTCATCTGGTGTGAGGCAAGTGCAACATAATCAGCTTTTGCTTTTTCGATTTCTTTTTCTTGAGTAATATCTTTGAATATTTGGACAATTCCTATTTGGTTATCTCCATCGAGAACTGCAGAGGATGTAATGTAAACTGGAAATTTTGAACCATCTTTTCGAACGTAGTAGAAATCTTGTCTCAGGTTCTCATTTCCTTTTTCATGTCTTACATTACTATCAGTTCTCATAAGCCTTTCAGATTCTGTGAGTATTTTTCCGTTTTCATCAACCTTTTTTACAATATCAAAAAAATACTTGTCAAGCACTTCCTCTTTTGAAAATCCTAAAAGATCTTCGAAGGATTTGTTTACAAGTTTTATATATCCTTTGAGGTCTGTTACAACAAGTCCGTCTCCAATACTTTGGATAATTGCTGAGAGAGTTTTTGTTTCTTGTTCAAAGTTTTGCACAGAACTATATTAGCATAGAACCAATGACGAGTAGCGACTAAATAATAACGATTAGCCAATGACGAAGAACAAGAAATAAAGAATTTTGTGGGGACTGGGAACTAAGAAACTAGGAGATTAGGAATTAGGAAACTCGGTGTTAGGTTCAAGACTCAATGACTAGTGTTCGATGCCCGATGATTGATGTCAATTAGTAGTAAAATGGCACATGGAAAAAGTTACTGAGTTTTTCAAAAAAGAGGTCGACTCATATAAGAAACTTTCACACAATGCGCGAATGGTCCTGTGGGCCAATTTCATGGATGCATTGACTGCTCCTTTGGGAGGAATTTTTCTCAATGCATTTCTTCTTCGAGAAACACAAGATGTTTTGTTCAATGCGTTTTTCAATCTTGGAATTTTTGTGGCTATTCCACTTGGGTTTTATCTCAACTCATTTCTCATGAAAAAATTTAGAGAAATAGATTTATACTCAGCAGTTTTTTTCTTTTATGCTTTGGTTTTGTCATTTATTATCAATGAAAAAAATTTATCACATGTGTTGATTATGTTTTATGGAATTCTTGTTGGTCTGACAGCTGGAATATATTGGGGGTGCAGAAACATACTAGCTTTGAAATCAACAACAGATGGGAATAGAAACTATTTTTTTTCTTTTGAAAGCACATTGACTGTATTGGCCAATATCTTGGTACCAGCGGTATTCGGTATGTTCATCATGATGGGAGAGAAGACATTATTGTACTCTGTAGATTTTGCATATGCGACAATTCCAGTAATTACTGTAATTGGAGGAATATTTGCTTGGCTTTTTTTGAGAAAATCAAATATCGAGGATTATGAACCCAGATCAATCAAAATAATCAGAAAAAATGTTTTTTGGAATAAAGTTAGAGTGTTTCAATTTATATCAGGTATTGAGAATGGAGTTTTTTGTTTT
>CAYSKC010000146.1:0-2474 GCA_964431615.1 uncultured Candidatus Saccharibacteria bacterium | reverse complement strand
AGGCTGACTTTCTATCAGGGAATGATATTTAATGAAAAATGATAAATTAAAAATTTCAAATTCAATTTCAAAATCCCAAAACTTCAATACCTTTGGGGGAATGACAGAGTATTTTTAAAGAACTTTTTATTCTATTACAAGTATACTATAAGTTGATTGGTCTGTCACCCTCAAAATTTTTTGGAAAACTAATTACAACTCCCTTTTTTATATTGAATCACGAATTCTTTGAAATCACGAATATCAACAACCCCATTTGCATCTGAGTCTTTGAGTCCACAATCGTTGGGAGATAATTGTGAGTCTGGAATGCAATTTTTCAAATACATTTCACGAAACTCATCGAAGTCAGCAATGTTTATTTCCCCATCAAGATTTGCATCCATTGCCTTACAGTCTAGACTATATGAAGGATAAGTAGCTGGAGTTGGAAAAGAACTGGAGATCGTTATATCTAGGGTCAACTCACCAAAAGAACCACATGCAATCCAACCCAATGTGCCAAGATTTGCTCTTGCTGTATATATTATTTTTGGTATATTTTTCTCAAACACAAAATGTGGTGACCAAATATACTGATTATCCCAATCATCGCTCGATATTGAATAAATCAAAACTTCCTCAGAAAATTGAATACCATCATGTGAGATCATTAAATAAAATTCATTGGGTGGTTGTCTATTCTTTGCAGTATCTACAGAGTAGATATAATAGTAGTATCCGTTGTGTTTATGCAAATGACCATGACTGGCTCTAGTACCAGTTGTAAGTTGAGAAGATGTATTAAAATTGTGATAGTCAGCTGATTCAATTCTCATCAAATCAGAGTCTGGATTGCCATTTCCCCCGATAAAATAAAGAACAAGCCTTTCGTTTTCTAAAAAAGCTGTTGGTGTCTCAATAAATCCATCATACGGTTGTGGGAATCCGCCAATCGGACCGAGTTTTTCCCATGTGTCTCCTCCATCGTGGCTTATTGCATGGTATATATATAATTCCATAAAAGAATCCTTGGGTGCTGTTATGTAGTACATATGAAGTGTATTTCCAATTTTTATTACTGAGGGTGAGCAAGAAAGTCCATCTTTTCCGTTGGGATCTCCCTCAAGGACGAGTTTGTCATTTTGCCACGTTCCATTGGTTTTCCTAATTCTCCAAATTCTATCGGTTCGATTCCCATTGATTTCAGTATTCTTGCAATAATATATGTCAAAAACATTATTTTGCTCGTCTTGAAATACCCACGGAGAGTACTGTGCATCAATTCCTTCAACAGGTGGAATTATTTGTTTTTTGTCTTGAATTTCAAAGGAAAATGGATAATCAAGCCCTGAGGCTTTGTTCTTATCTGGGTCGACAGTAGAGGTTTTTAATTTCAAAGTAATTGCAAGAAAGATTGATATCATTAGTATTGAAAAGATAAGAACTCCTGTAAGTCCAATTTTTTTTCTTCTATTTATAAGTTCAATATTCATTAATAATTTCATTGTAATTGTAAGTTATTACAGTTTTCAAGTTGATACATCTCGACAAACACCTCAAAATTATTATGATATTTCTAGTTTTTTTATGTGAACTCATTTCCCAATTTTCTAAGATTTATCGATAGAGTCTGAGAGGTTTCTCTGGTTCAAATCTTTCTTTATATTGAACAAATCCATCCTCATTTATTGTTGTTTTGTTTAGTCTAACAAGGCATAAATTGTCATCGAGCGTTGCATTGATCTGAAATGTTAATTTGTCATCCAAAATTTCACCAAAGCAATACTTTAGATCCCAAATCAAATTTTCAAGCTCAAATATTTTATTTATTGAAACCCAAAAGAGCTTTCCCTCTTGAGTTTCTAAGTTTCCTGGGCAATTTCTAGAATTGACATAAAATTTATAAAATTGAGATACCCAGTTTTTTTCAAATCCTCCATCAAAAATAAATGTTCCACAATATTCTACTTTTTCTTTGATGTAACTTCCGTCAATATCGCCAGTTTCTTCACGAGCTTCTCTAATTGCTGCGTCAACAAAATTTTCACCCTTATTTACTTTTCCACCCAAAACATTTATGACATTCGGATCAATGTCTTTTTGAGAGCTTCTTTTGATCAACAAAACTTCATTTTTATATTGAACTATGCAATTGACAGAAAGTTGTGTTTCTTTCATAAATTTTAAATAATCCTATTTCCCAATTTATTTCAAGATAGCGAAAACCCTGGCATTTATGTAGAAGTATTTTATATTATCCATTAACGCCTTATTGATAGTTATTTACAAATGTATCTTGTCTGATTATCTCACCATTCTGGTACACAATTCTATCAAACGATCCACTAAAAGAAGTATCTGACCGCACATTCCATTTTTTCCAATTTGACAAATTGACACTTCTATCGGGAGATTCTGGATCAGAATACAAAGACACAACATGATACTGAAAATTGTCGTTACCTTTATACCACATAAATCTCATCAAAATA
>CAYSKC010000145.1:0-2475 GCA_964431615.1 uncultured Candidatus Saccharibacteria bacterium | reverse complement strand
TGATAATAACTCATATTTCTTCTTTTTGTCAAGAGCTTGTACGGGTCAGCTAAATCTTGCTAATTGAATTTGAATGAAAAGAAAAGTGAGATATTGATAGGTAAATAATATTTGAGAGTAAAATCTACGTTTTAGTTCATAAAATCTTTTTCGACTTATTCAGGGTGAAATTATCTTTATAAATATAGGAGTATAATTGAGTAATTGTTAATTTAATTAAAATATGAAAAATTATATTGTCGGAGGATCGATAGCTTTGTTTATGGCTGGTTTTCTTGGTGCTTTTTATTTTGTATTGTTTCCTAATTCAAAAACAACAATGAATGTTGTTGATGATAATGTCTCATCACAACAAAATAATAAAAATATGAATATTATGGAAATTCAAGATATTGAAATTGATAAGGAAAAGTCTGAAAAGAATGAGACGGAAGACACTTTCAAGGCCAAACTTTTTTATCATAATAACAAAAAAGATCCAAATATTGAAGAGTGCAATGTAAATGATTTTCTTGAGGTTGAACTACCGATGACACAGATGAATGCACAGGGTTTAGTTGATTATTTGTTGAATTTCAAACCCAACGATGATGATTTGATTTCGAGTTTTCCAAGTGGTGCTACAAAACCCATGGGTGATCTGAAGATAGAAGAATTGAGAATGGAAAATGGCATACTATATTTATCAGTCGATGATCCTGATTATTTCACAAGTGGTGGTTCTTGCTGGGTTGGGATTCTTTCCACACAAATTACTGAAACACTCAATCAATTAGAGAATATTCAAGAGGTCCGTTTTGAAGGAGTTCAAGATTATGTATTCCAACCATAAATTTACTAGATGAGCGAATCTTCCAATATAACAACTGTTTCTGAGTTGAAGTAAAAATGAAGTTTTGTGTTTAGATCTGGCGAACTTTCAAAAGAGAATAATTTTTTTTGAATTCACTAAAAAAGTGAGAAAGACTCGGAACTAGTGTCGATATCCTTTTTAGTTTTCCATGTATAGAAACCCAAGGATCAACAACTCTTGGTTTATTTGGTCCAATGAATTCAGCTTCAGTTTCTGTTGTATACTCAAATTCTCTACCTTCGGATAGTCTGGACAGGTAATTTTGTATTTTCAAATTTGTACTTTTTTTGAGTTTTGTATAGACATATTCGTCGTCCTTGAAAAAGTCATCGCTTGTTATTATTCTCTCCTCTATTGCAGTTTTCAAGGCTTTGGCAAGTAGAAAATAAGATCCATGACTTGTCGGATCAAGCCAAATAAGTCTTGAGAATGTGGAATAGAGAATAGAAAATAGAGAAGCAATTTCTTTTTCTTTGAAATACAAAGTCTCTTCTTTTTCAAAAATATTTTTCAAGAAAAGAGTAATAACTTCTTTTGGGAGAAAACCAAGCATATAGCCATCCCTCATAAAGTAATCCCATCTATCAAAAGAAATATTAGGAAGATCATTGTTAAGTAGTGGAAATTTTTTCTTATCAAAAATATCATAGATATCTATTTTATTTGTTGAAAGGATTTCAAAAATCTCTGAACTTTTTATAAATTCAACTATTTTTCCATCTGCGTATTCGTGGTTGGGATCACCTACTACAAAGTCGATTACGTGTGAAAACGCTGTATGGGACACATCATGAAGGAGAGCTGCAATTTGCTCTTCGATTGGTCTTTGAAATAATTTTGATAAATACCATACTCCGATTGAATGCTCAAACCTAGTTGCATTTCGAATCGGCTGAATGAAATGCACTGCTCCATCCTGATGGATATTTTTTAGGCGTTGAAAGGTTGGGGAATTGATAATTTTGATAAGCAATTGATGATTGATCTCTATTTTGCCGTAAATTCTATCTTTTATTATCATGAAAAATTTGTAATTAAATTAGGTGGTTTGTTGTCATATTTTATTTTCTCTCCCATTTCAAATAGCTGTTGGAAAAACTCTTTCATATAGTTTACCTCCATCTTTGCCAACATTTTTTTTAAATCAACAAGCGTGGAATTTAGTATTTTCAATTGTTCCTTGTTGAGGGAAGAACCGTTTTTCAAAAAAGTCAAAACGAGTCCAGCAATAGTTGAGTCAATCAACACGAGGTCAGGTTTGAGATCATAATCCAAGATTTCTGGAAAGGCTCTCTTTGTATGTTCATCCCACATTGTCTGTACTTCCAGTAATCTATTATCTTTCGGATTCTTTTTTAATTTGTTCATAAATTGTCCAATAATATTTAGAATAGCAAACGAAAGCCATCCCATCGATGTGGCAATTATTACAAAAAGAAAATAGATTATATACGAATTTCCAACTGCCCCACAAAATGGTTGTTGTGTTTTACATCACCAAGTTTCAGAACTAAAAATGCAATTGTATTCAAAGCTACCATACCAGAAACGGATATGACTGAGGTTAGAAATATATTATTTGATTTTCTATAAGAAAATATTCCACTTAAAAATGGGAGGTA
>CAYSKC010000144.1:0-2587 GCA_964431615.1 uncultured Candidatus Saccharibacteria bacterium | reverse complement strand
TCTCTTATATATTTCTCGGATTGCTCGCTCCCACTGTCTTTATAAAACTCTGCCCAGTTCAGCCAAATTCCGATATGATTCAGATTTTCTATTACAGAATTGTAATGTTGATCAAGATATTTCATATCGACACTTACAAGCTTTATTTTTTCGTTAACAATTATTTCCACAGTATATAAATATAAAAAAAGACTCCCAAGTTTGATCATTATGTGATCATCTTCAGGGTCCTTTCGGACGGTTCCACCTTCTTTCTTTGATCGTCATATCTCGATACTTTCAAATTTATTTCGAACTCGATATGACAGAAAAGCACTTTAGATCATATTTGGGTATTTGCCAAAAAATTTCTAGGCTTACAGTTGCCCTAGTTGCTTGAGAAATTATAAACTGATTTAATTATTCTGTCGAATGTTTTAGTTTGATACATTTTGCTTGACACATTGAGGTTGGTTCGTATAATGAATTCATCAAAATATTTATGAATGAAGAAATTTCATGGATTGATAGTAACTGATGTATTGTCTCTTGTGTTTTTTTTGGGACAGACTATTTTGATGTTTTTTTATTCAAAAACAACTACAGATAATTTTGATACGAGTGAATCAGGAGCTGCTGATGTTATCATGCCAATGATTATTGGTATTTGGATGTGTGGTATTTTCTCTCTGTTTCCACTTTTTTCACTTTTTTTGAGTTTCATTAGAAACAAAGTAGTTTATTCAATAAAATTAGCACTTACTGTTGTAGGTTTTATGTCAAATTGTATTATTTTTGTTATAGAGATTAATTTTTTAATTTTTGATCTTGCTACAAGGGTACCAATGACTATGCCGATGATAATCATCACAATATTTACAATGCTTGGACTATTATTTTTGATTTTGGTTTTCGTTCAGTTAGTCAAATTGCTCTCAAAAGATTCTAAAGAATTTTTCAATTAAGATTCCTGACATATTTGGCGGCATCTATGGCAGCTTGTGCGCCATACCCAGCAGCAACAACTGCTTGTCTGTATTCTGGATCGCCCACATCTCCACCAACAAATACTCCTTCGGAGCTTGTTTTTGTTCCATCGATAGTTTTGACATACCCTTTTTCATCAAGTTCTATTTGATCAGCAAGATATGAGGTATTTGGACTTCTCCCAACTGCATTGAAAACACCATCAACTTCCAATTCGAATTCTTGATTATTGGTTATTGATTTGAGAGAAATTGATTTAATTTTTGTATCTCCTCTAATTTCTGTAATTTCAGTATCTGGGACAAACTCTATTTTGGGATTATTTTTTGCTCTATCTTTCATAATCTCACTAGCTCTAAGTGGTTTATCAAAAACAATGTAGATCTTGTCAGCATATTCCGAAAGTTGCAGTGCTTCCTCCATTGCTGTATCTCCAGCCCCAAGTACTGCTACTGTTTTTTCTTTGAATAATGGAGCGTCACAAACAGCACAAGTAGAAAGTCCTCTTCCCTCAAATTCTTTTTCTCCTCTGATATTTAGCCTGTTTCTCGATGTACCAGTTGCAAATATGAGTGCTTTTGCTTCGTAGTTTCCCTTATCTGTTTCAATTAGTTTGATTTTGTCTTTTATGTCAATATTTTCAACAGTTTCATTTTTGATTTCTACCCCAAATTTTTCCGTTTGATCTTGCATATTTTTCATCAATTCTGTACCTTCGACACCATCTGGAAAACCTGGAAAATTTTCTACAATTGTGGTTGTTGTCAGTTGTCCTCCTGGTTCTGGCCCAGCAAGTAGCAAAGTATCGAGATTACTTCTGCCTGCATAGATACCAGCAGTCAGTCCAGCTGGTCCTGATCCAATAATTATTAGGTCTCTTACCCTTCCCATAAGTGTATTTCTTATTTTATTGTCAGATTTTTTATTTAATGGTTCTAATTCCATTCCTTTTTTTTAGTTTAGAATATTTTTGATTTTTTCTATATATACATTCTGAGAAAAATTTCCAATAATTCTGTCGATTTCTTCTCCTTCACTTGTGATAATTACTGTGGGAATACTATAAATATTATTTTGATCTGCCAATTCTGGTTTATCATCAATATTTATTTGTGTCAGGATCAAATCATCAGGAAAAGTCTCTTCAAGGTTTTTGAGAACTGGTTCAAGTTTTTTACAGGAAGAACACCAAGGTGCCCAAAATTCTATAAGACTTAGTTTCGATGGAAATTTATCTTTTTCAGAATGTTCTTTTGATGTTTGTAGTATTTCGGTCATGTGTTATTATAGCACATGAACTATGGGCTATTGTAGGGCAATTTTTTTTACTGCTTCCTGCCATTCTGGTTTTGTATTTTCGAGAAGTTTTCTAAAACTTTTCAACCAATTATTTGCAATTTCTTTGTTGCTGATTATTAGATTTTGCTTATCTAAATACTCATAAAAATAATTTTTTCCATACTTGTTGTATTTGCTTTTTCATATATAAAATCTAAATATTCAACAAGTTGTTGTTGTTTTTCAAGTGATGGTATTGGTATTTTTATATTTTTAATGTAATTTCCAGATTTTGCTGATTTCTTTTTCTAAATTGTCGCCAATCATTCCGAGAATTGCAAGT
>CAYSKC010000143.1:0-2644 GCA_964431615.1 uncultured Candidatus Saccharibacteria bacterium | reverse complement strand
ATAATTAAAATTTTCTATTACTTAAATTCTCTCATCCCCCCCTTTTTTTCATCCCGAGCTCAGTCGAAGGATCACCATTTACTTAAATTGTATAGTATATTCAAAAGTATCCGCTTGATATGTCACGACCTCTTGAACTGCCGAAAGTACAAAGTGTCTTCCAAATGCATCTGCTTCATGAGTACTCTCTCCTTCAATATAGCTATCTCCAAAAAAACCTGTACAGCTCCTTTCGAGATGAATTACATTATTGACACCGTTTTGATTTACGACTAGATCAATAAATGTATATCCCTGACTACAGTGAATCCCATGGTTTGACATCCGAAATGTGAGTCCAGTTTCTGGAATTGAAATTTCTTGACCTCTTTTGATGATAAATTCATAAGTTGGTGCAGGGATAGGCTCCAAAACATCATAGTTCTCTCTCACTGTTCGTACCAAAAACGCAATCTCTCCCCTATTTACAACTCTTTCATTATTCCCGTCAAAAATTGTTGGAGGCAATGCACCTTCGTCGGAAAGTTTGTCTATATAGGTTTGTAGATCTGCGTCAGTAGATATACCAGAATTGTCATCAATAGCACTAATTATTATTCTTGAGGATTGACCAAAGGTAATATTGTCTGATATCCCAAAAGTGCCATCAGAATAACCTCTCAAAATATCTTCTTTTTGTGCTTTGTAGATAAATGGAGCAAATTTGTTGTCAAATGGGACATCTGGAAACAATGTAAGGTTTTCTTGACAATCAGTTGTCTGCATTTCTTCAACGGTTGCACATTCAAAACTTGTACCAAATACACTTTTGATGACCAAGGCGGTTAGTTCTGCTCTTGTAATTTGGTTTTCGGGTTTGTATGTTCCGTCAGAAAATCCTTGTGAGATTCCATTGTCTTTTAAGTATTGAATTTCTCTGCTGTAAGTGTGATTATCTCCTACATCAGAAAAATTTGCTGCTAGAGCTTGGGTCGTGAGAATACAAAAGATACTTATGACTGCTATAACTTTTTTCATTTTTGTTTTTTTATATAAAATATATTTTTTAGTATATCGAAAAAATTGTTACTTGATTTCACTTTTTGGTAATAATCTTTTTTTAGACAATTTCGGACTTGAATTTCGACAGTAGATCATCTCTATTTGTTCGTACCTGTTGCATTGTGTCTCGATCTCGAACTGTCACTGTATTGTCTTCAAGAGTTTGATAATCTATTGTGACACAGTAAGGTGTACCTATCTCATCTTGTCGTCTATACATTTTTCCTATATTTCCTGCATTGTCAAACTCACATGTAAATTCCTTGTTGAGTGTTGTAAATATTTCTCTGGCTATCTGGTTTAGTTTTTCGTCTTTTTGCAATGGAAATATTGCAACTTTGATTGGAGCGATTTTTTTGGGAAATTTCATAACTACTCTTGACCTTCCTTCCCCTAATTCTTCTTCTGTATATGCTGAATAAATTGCTACAAGAACTGCTCTAGCAAGTCCAAATGATGGTTCCAGAACATGGGGTACAAACACTTTGTTTGTGAACGGGTCTCTATATTCCATCTTTGTCCCACTTGCAGTCATATGTTTTTCTAGGTCAAAATTGGTTCTATGAGCAAATCCAGCTATTTCTTTGAATCCAAAATCGAACTCGTATTCCATATCATAGGTTTGTTTTGAATAGTGAGATAGTTCTTCATCAGAATGTTTTCTATATCTCAAATCATCTTTTTTCCCATCAGTGAGCTCTAGATAAAACTCCATGATTTCTTCTTGCCATTTTGAATAAATCTCTTCCCAATTTGCTTCGGGATCGATAAAGTATTCTATCTCCATCTGTTCTGTTTCTATTGTTCTGAAAATAAATTGTCCTTTGGTAATTTCATTTCTAAATGCTTTCCCAATCTGTGCAATACCAAAAGGAATTCTGACTCTCATAGAATCAAGTATATTTTTGAAATTAACAAAAATTGATTGAGCAGTTTCCGGGCGAAGATAGACTCTTCCCTCTTCTTCATCAGCTATGGCTCCAATCTGTGTCTCAAACATTCCCCCAAGCTTCCGAACATCGGTTAATTCGTTTCCGTCTGGACTTTTTATACCGTTTTCTCGAATGAATTTTGTCATTTCTTCCATGGATAAGCTTTCTGGATTTGTAGGTTCTGGTTGATCCTTTGGATTTTTGTTTTGCCATTCTTCAATCAGATGGTCTGCTCTATATCTTCTATGATTTACTTTGTCTTCAACTAGAGCTTCATTGAAGCCTTCTTCGTGACCGCTTGCTTGCCACACTTCTTTTTGCATAAGAATAGCCCCATCAATTCCTATGATGTCTTCTCTATCCAAAACAAATTTTTTCCACCACAAATCTCTGATGTTGTTTTTCAAAAGAATACCGTATGGACCGTAATCATAATTATTTCCAAGTCCTCCGTAAATTGATGAGGTCTGATAAACAAAACCACGTCTTTTTGCCCAGGGAACAATTTTTTCTAGATTTGCAAATTTATTCATTTAGAAAACTATAAAAATTAGAATTATTCTTTTGGTCCCATTCGGGTTTTAGTATCGAATAAATATTTGTATTGTGGTATTCGTTATGTAAAAAAGAGCTTTCTCTGAGTTCTCCCTCAAAAATTAATCCCAAACGTT
>CAYSKC010000142.1:0-2673 GCA_964431615.1 uncultured Candidatus Saccharibacteria bacterium | reverse complement strand
GACCGCGGGGTGGGACAGCAGAACATTGCTTGCTGCTTCTAGGGAAATCCATGATAAGATATATTTCTTCATCAATAGGGTTTTCTGATTTTTCAAAGTTATTATAAAGAATTCCAATTTTGAGCTTTTTCAGATCATATTTGGCTACTCTTTGAATTTTTGCAATTTTGGATTCTTTCAATAATATCTCTTTATTTAGAGTTGCAACTGAGAATTTATCTTTTCTTAAAGTTTTTCCCATATAGGAGTCATTATCGAATCTTACAACCTTGAACGAGATTTTTTCCAGGGCTTTTTTCAAATTGTCACGAGCATCAAGGGAATTGTCTCCACTTACTGTCAACCAGCCCAATGCCTCATGCCCTTCTGGAGGTACAAGCATAGGATCTCCGAGCTCTGCATAAATATCAAAATCTTCAAAATATTTTTCCTTTTCTAGTGTCTCATCAATATCCAATTCTGTAAGTATCCCAGAGTATTCTGAATGCAAATCCCAACCAATTGTGTATTTTTTTGGAATTTCTTTCTGTTTAATTTTGAAGTATTCACCAGTTGCAATTTTGAGCGCATATTCGATGAGATCAACGTCCCAAGATGTTTTATTGTAGGAATAAACATAATCTCCACCCATTCTCAAATTTACTTCAATAGGTACTGCACCTTTTGAAGTGTATTTTGCTTCAAAGTGAATGCATCCATTAAGAATTTCAAGCTTTTCAAGTACCAACTCAACCATCTCGATTAGTTCCTTTTGTGCTTTTTCTGGAAGACTTGAGGGCATCGCTTGTCCCGAATCGAGAAAAAAAGATCCCCATGTTTTATCAAAATTATCCGATATAGCTATAAATTTGGTTTTGCCATTTTGAAGTAAAACATCAATATCCACCTCATCACCATCAAGGTATTCTTCAACAAAGACATCTATCCCATCCATTAATGATGTTTCTGCTTGTGCTGAGATATTCTTTTGTATGTAGTTGAAACTTTCAGTAAGCTCTTTCATATTCTCAACTTTTATGACAAAGGCACTAGAAGAACCAAAAGCAGGCTTCAATACAAGAGGAAAGGACAAATTTTTGTTTACAAATTTGATATCTTCCTCATCTTTGAGTAGGTGATGTTTTGGATAAGGCAAATCATTTGTTTCACAAAATTCTCGGAATTTATATTTATTTCTAGCGATACTTGCAACTTTGTATGGTATACCGGTTGTTCCATATTTCTCAATCAGTTTTGAGGTAAGCAAAACATCATCCTCCCAAAAAGTAAGAATCCCATCAAATTTTTTTACATTAGGATTGTTTTTCAAAAAGAAACTTACAGCTTTTAGTGATTCATCATGGTTATAAGTATCCGAAATAATCCATTGATCAACGTACGGTTGAGCCCAATTTACCTCATGATGAAGACAGGTGACATTATAACCAAGTTTATTTATTCGTTTGAGGATAAATCTTTTCTTGTTTGAACCAGTATTTACAACAAGGATATTCTTGGATAGAGGGGTCGAATTTTTTTTGTTTTTCACCAACACTTCAAAAGAAATTAACGAAACTTTTATTGGATGAATAAAAGTTTCAGCAAAAAAGCAGAAAAAATAGAGTAGCGAAAATTATAAAGTTAATCTCCAAAAATCACAATGGGGCGAAGAACGTATACGGTTTTCTATAATTCAAGTATTTGTTTGACTTCCTCAGCAACCTGATTCGGCATTTTGCCATCAACTGAAATAACTTTCTGTTCTACCCCAATTTTAGCTAGGGCGTCACTGATTTGCTGTTTGGTTTTATTATAAGTATGCCATCTAGCGTGTGGTTTAAGTTCTGCTGAGTTGTATATCTTTTGAATATCATCAAGACTGTGAATCTGTTTTTCTCCAAACTCAAAGATACCAAGTTTTCCTATATTATCAAATTCGTCAAGAGAGAGCTTTGATAATGGTTCACTTATTTCAGCCAATAATTCACTTGCTGTCAATTCTTTTCCTCCTTTTTTTAGAGTTATAGACTCAAGGTCATCTCCTCGAATACTTGGGAAATCTGTGTTACCATTCGCTAGATCTACAGATGCAAATTCTACAAGTCTTCGTACAGTTCTTTCAGCATTCTCTTTTGCTGACATATCAAGGTAAACCGCCTTCATATTTTCAACCCCGTCAAGCCAGTGAGCCTGTTTCTCTGTTCTAGGAAATCCACTGAGAACAATTGGGTTATCCTGTCTTCTTTCTTTATCAAGTTTATTTCTTCTGTTTATAAGCTCAAGACAAACAGAAGTTCCAGTTAGATTATTTGGAATAATCAATCCATTTCCCCGGGGAAATTTTGTTAGTTTTGAAAATGTTTCCCAATGTTCATGTTGTTTACCTGCCCCCATTATCCCTTCTGTTCCTGTCTCAACTACTGCATCGAGACCCAACTTCTTCATGGTTGTACCCTTACCTGCAAGAACCTGTCCATTGATAGCAATCAAAGGTGTTTTCCTGTCATGTCCCTCATATTTGTTAAGTTTATCAATTACATCAAATCTCAATTCCTCAATCTTTATGGGGTCCATGAGATTATCTATTCTGAGTGTATATTCATGAACCAGAGATCCCAGCATTGTTCTAACTTTCTCCAAATCCTTATCATTCCCTTGACGAATAGAAGTATCCAGTTCTTCTATAACTTTCGG
>CAYSKC010000141.1:0-2866 GCA_964431615.1 uncultured Candidatus Saccharibacteria bacterium | reverse complement strand
AACCTCTTAACTCCCCGTCTTTTTCCAGTCACATTTACTATTCTTTTTGCTGCTCCTTGCGATTTTGTATGTGCCATTTCTTATTTTGCTAAATTAATCTTATTAATTTTTAACTTTGTAATCAATGTTCTGTGTCCTGTATGTCTTCGATATCGTGATTTTGCCTTATAGATTCTTGAGTCGACTTTCTCGTCTTTAAGCTGTTCTACAACTTCTGCATCTATTGATGCGCCACTGACTGTGGGTTTACCAACCAGCACCTTTCCTCCATTTTTGACAAGTAGTACGTCGTCTAGAACAAGCTTCTTGCCCGGTTCTTCTGTCATATGATCAATGATTATTTCATCATTCTCAGACACTTTAAATTGTGAGTTTTTGATTCTTACAATCGCAAAATTCTTTTCAGTCATATTTCTTACAATAAAAAAATTCCTTGATTAGGAGCTTAATGATTATACAAGTTGTTTTGTAGTTGAGCAAGTGAAAAATTTATATTTGTTTTTTGTTGTATTTAATCATGCTTTGTATGAGCCCAAGGCTTATCATGGTTATCAAAACCGAATTACCTCCGTAACTAACTAGGGGTAAAGGTATACCGGTTACTGGAAGTTTTCCTAAATTTATCCCAATATTTACTACTACCTGAACCAAAATCATAAATCCTATTCCATATGTTGTAAATTTTGCAAATGGATCATTCAAATTGTCTGCGTAAAAAAATATTTTGATCAAAAGTACAAAGAAAAGGAATAATAATGATAGGGCTCCTATAAAACCAAACTGTTCGGATAGAGATGCAAACACAAAATCGGTGTGTGCGAAGGGAAGAATTTTTAAACTTCCTTGCGTTCCTTTCATGAAACCTTTGCCAAATATCCTTCCTGATCCTATTGCAATCTTTGATTGTCTTACTTGCCATCCTGCTCCACTAGGATCTTTTTCGGGATTGAGAAATGTTTCAACTCTGGTTCGTTGATAATCTTTTAAAACATATTCCCATGTGTATTTGCCTATCGGCACGACCAAAATACCAATAATCAAAAACATCAAAATTTCTGATAATTTTGGTTTTAGGATAAAATATAGTCCAATTATTCCCCCAATACTTACAAGAAGTTTCAAGATCAGAAAAAAATTCAAATTACTGTTTAGAATTGTCCATGAAATCAGAAAACCTGAAAACAGGGAAATTATTAGTGCAAATAGTTTAGACTTATCACGATAAAAAATTAGGCACATAAGTCCCCAGATCATTAATGTAATTATTGAATTACCGAAAGATGGTTCAATTAAAATCAGAAAGAAAAATGGAAATATGAAAAGACTACTTTGTAAAATTCTAGAGATATCTACATTTTTTTGTTGAATACGCTCAATTAGTGTCATATTTTCTGAGTTTATTTTTTTTATTTTATATTTGCCCACCCTTGATTCTTTGAGAGAAAAAATCCCTGCAGTTGTTAGAATAAGGATAATCTTTGCATATTCAGCAGGCTGGATTGCAAAACTTCCAATCATTATCCATCTGTGGGTGCCAGAAATTTCGGGAGAAAAGAAACCAACTATAATTAGTGCAAGTATAGTAATAATATAGAGGATAATCAAAACCTTTGGTTCTTGAAACCATCTGTAATCAAGAAGACTTAAAATAGTGTACGCAACAAAACCTATAATTACAAGAATTATTTGTTTTATAATAATTCCCTGCCCCTCTTCCAAAGTTGTAGAATTGAAGGTAGTCCCATAAACTACAATTACACCAAATATTATCAAAATCACTGATATTAGGGTGATTGTCCAGTCATGATTTTCAAAAATCTTTTTGTTTAATAACATCTGCTATTGTAGATAAGTTTTTTATATTATATATTCAATCGATTGAAAATTTGTATGATTTATGAATAAACAAGAAAAAGCAGATGAAGTTTTAGTAAAATTAAAGGGTTTCTACAAGAATTTAAAATGTGGATTAACTCACAAAAATGCTTTTGAACTTTTGATAGCGACAATATTATCAGCTCAATGTACAGACAAAAGAGTTAATATGGTAACCCCTACCCTATTCTCAAAATATCCAACTTCAAAAGATTTGGCAAAAGCTGAACTAAAAGATGTGATTGAAATAATTAGGAGTACTGGTTTTTTTAATAATAAGGCGAAGAATATAATAGGCTGTGCGAAAAAAATTGAAACTGATTTTGATGGTGAAGTCCCTCCAAAAATGGAGAATTTGATAACTTTGCCAGGTGTTGCTCGAAAAACTGCGAATGTAGTTTTGGGGTATTGGTTTTGTAAACCAGCTGGTATTGCTGTTGATACACATGTAAGAAGACTTTCTAGACTACTCGGTCTAACTGAAAATACTGATCCTAAGAAAATCGAACAAGATTTGATGAAACTCTTCTCAAAAAAAGACTGGTCATTTGTGAGTTTGGGACTTATCCAATACGGAAGAGATTTTTGTACTGCAAAAAAACATGACCAGAGCAAATGCTTTTTGGGACACTGAGTTTAGTTATTAATTAGTTTAAATTTCAGTTGTAGGTATGGGAAGTTATCAAAAAAACAAAGAGATTATTGATAATATTTCTGGTTATTTAGAAGACATTTTGGTGGATCAGAATTGGATTTAGATCAAATAGGAAAATTGATTGGTAAAGGTGCAAATAGCAGAGTTTATGAATATGGTCCTGAGCGTGTTCTCAAAATTAGAAACTATACTAATATTTTTGACCCAAGACCCAGAAGTCAACAACTGGATGATATTCGTTTAGTTGAGGAATATTTTGGTCCATTCGTTTTGCCTGTTGAGGTTATCAAAAGTAATGTAAGTGATGACTTTGTTGTATTACAAGAAAGGCTCAAA
>CAYSKC010000140.1:0-2919 GCA_964431615.1 uncultured Candidatus Saccharibacteria bacterium | reverse complement strand
ACAGAGTTTGGAAATGACTACAAAGTATATCCATACAGTGGGTATTGGGTACAGAATGTAGGGACAAATACAGGAGTGTACAAGCCTGAGTAAGGGATGATAAATTTAGAAAACCCCGGAGAGTAGCCGGGGTTTTTTTTGTGTTTACCAAATCCATTCTCTATTATTCAATCTATCTCACGCTTTCGATACATAACTCTTTGCATCAGTATTTACTGCTACTTTATCTCCAGTATTTATGAACAAAGGTACTTGAATTTTGAGTCCTGTTTCAAGCTCTGCTTCTTTTGTAGCGTTTGTAGAAGTATTGCCTTTGACTGCATCAGTTGTGTCTTTCACAATCAATGCAAGCTTCAAAGGGAGTTCTACTGATATCACATCGCCATCATAGAACATAAATATATAGTGACCATCTGCATGCAAGAAATCCGCCCCATCTGGGATCTTCTCAAGATCAACCTCAACTTGATCATAAGTAGTTGGATCCATAAATACAGCAGAAGCACCATTTAAATATAGAAAGTTCATTGTTTTCTTCTCAACATCTAGTTCTTCCACTTTTTCATCGGATTTAAAAGTTACATTCTGAACACTTCCGGTTTTGATATTTCGAAGTTTTGTTTTGTTGAAAGCACCACCTTTTCCGGGTTTGTAGAATTCTTTTTCCAAAACCACATGGGGATCACCCTTGTAACTAATCACCATTCCTTTTACAAAATCCGAAGTCATTGCCATATAAAGAATTTTTAATATTTAACTTGTCGATTATATATTATTGTATTCACATGAGCAAAAATATATTTTGCACTCAATTATTGATACCAATCTACTATAATTAATAAGCATTTAATATCAAAACATGTTTCAAGAAAACTATATTCCGATTGCTGTAAGAATCAAATTATTCTTCAGTGATCCTATCGCAATCATTGGAGTACTCTTTTTGTTTGTGGGAGTATTATTTACATTGCTTTTTGGGTTCAATACAGATTATTCTTCAATTATTTTTAAATTCAAAAAATCTGAAATCACAACAGGACAAATTGTAAATATAGAGGAAACAACTTTTGAAGAAAATGAATCTAGAGTATTCAAATACTTTTACACTTATTCCATAGATGGGGAGTACTTTGAATCTGTTTCGTTTGATAGGGGAGGTTTTGTTGTTGTAAACCAAGAAGTTCAGATTGAATACTTAAAAGATAACCCAAGTTTTTCGAGAATTATTGATATGAGGATGAAAGCATTTTCATTGTGGACATCATTTGTAGTTATTTTTCCATTTATTGGATTGATATTTAGTATCGCTGCTTTGAGAAATTTATTGAAATCTATCAAAATTCTCAAGTTTGGTAAGTTAGCGCAAGCAAAATTTGTCACAATGACAGCTACAAATGTTGAGATAAATGGACGAAGAGTTATGAAAGTATTTTTGAAGTATCAGGATTTCAAAGGAGAGGAACATGAGGTTTTTTCCAAAACAACTATTCCAGAACTTGCATCTGATGAGACCGAAGAAAAAATTGTTTACAACACAAATAATCCAGAGGAGATTTTGATAGTAGATACTCAAAGCCCATATATACAAGCGTTTATTGAAGAGAATATACACTAAGTGAAGGAAGAATGCCTGCCTGACGAAACTTCAGTGGAGGCAGGATAAACAACCTAACGATCTTCTATCGTTGAAAGGGATTTGACAGACAAGAGTTGCCCATTTTCAATTTTTCCATTTTTCCATTCTACTTATATACCAACCTCCCTTCAACTTCTTTACTTATATTCTGATTTGACCTCAGGTATTCTTCCAAAACCTGTTTTGCAGAAGTGGTCACTACCTTTGCTTCACCATCTTCTCTCAATTCTTTATCTGAAATATTCAAATAATTATTCGAATTTAACTGATGAAATCCTTGTAAAGTCAGTGTATAGAGTTTATCTGCTTTCAATTTTTCTCCATTTATTTCAATATTCAAAAGCTTATTTTGTTTTTCATCAAATTCTGCCTTCACCGCCGAATTGACCTGATAACACTCACCTTCGCCGGTTCTGTTTTCTTTTCGCATTACGTGTTCAAAAATCTTCCAAATTTTTCTTCCAGTAATTGTAAACCTTGTGAGTGAATCATCATAAGGAAAACAGGATGTGAGATCCATGAGGTTGACTATTGGTCCAAGTGAGTTGGAGCGAATAGATCCACTTCCAATCATTGCGATATCTGACCCAACCGACTCAGCTATAGAATCAGCAAACAGATCTCCAAGCTCAGTCTCTATTTCTCTTTGTGGATGTGTGTGTTTTTTTGCGAGTTTTGAGATCACAAAATGGTTCCCGATTCCTGTAGCAAGTAGTCGCTTGTTGAATGTCTCAGTTGTGGGGATGAGATAGGCAGTATTTTTGCCCTTTTTGGTTTCAACGATAGTTGACAAAACATCCAAGTATCTTTCTTGTGGAAGGCAGTCACTCAAAATTGGGCATTCAAACTCATGATATTTTCTTTCCTCAAAAAATTTTCGAATAGCTTTGAATATGTATTCTTTTACAAAAAATTTTTCAAATAAACTAGGGTCATTTTTTAGTTTTTGCCAGTTTTTCATATTATGGAAAAAAAATTATTGGAGTAATTATAGCTTAAACGAATAACGGGTATCGAGTAACAAAGAACACCTGCCTGACGAAAGTTCAGTGGAGGCAAAAATGGCGAAGAATGAAGAACGTTGTGGGAACTAGGAGACTGGGTGTTAGGTTCAAAATTCAAGACTAAAGGTTCAATAAGCTACGTTCAAAGCTCAATTTTCAATGCTTGGTATTTGGAGATCAATTTTCACGCTTTACAATTCTCCATATTTTTCCTATTGACTTCTTTTTTTCAATTAAATATATTTGTCTTGTTTACATTCGTTTGTATTTAATATTTTT
>CAYSKC010000139.1:0-2971 GCA_964431615.1 uncultured Candidatus Saccharibacteria bacterium | reverse complement strand
AATACTGGTTCCCATTTCTTTATTTTTAAAATTATCAGGCAAAGACCTCCTGAATATAAAAATAGATAAAAAATCCAAAAGTTATTGGACAGTTGTAAAAACTGCTGATATAAAAAAAGAAGGTTGTTTGTATGATCTTCCTATTGCACTTGGAATGTTGATCGCATCTGGACAGCTTGAGATGGAAACAAGAGACTCTGTTTTTGTGGGCGAATTATCTCTTGAGGGAAATACGAGGCCAATTGAAGGAATATTGGTAATTGCTGATTGGGCCAGAAGAAGCGGATTTAAGAGAATTTTTGTACCGATTGATAATGCAAGAGAAGCAAGTTTAATTGAGAAAATTGAAGTGTTTCCCGTGAAAAACATCAATGAAATAATTGAAACGAGTGGGAAAATAGAAAAATTTGAACCAGAAAATCTTAAAAACTCAGTTTCAAAATCCACAAATTTTGTGTGTGAATTTGATTTTAGAGACATTAGAGGTCAAGAACAGGCAAAAAGAGCTCTTCAGATAGCTGCTACTGGTCTTCACAATATAATATTTTCTGGAAGTCCTGGATCAGGCAAAACCATGCTTGCAAAAGCAATACCTTCTATTCTTCCAGACATCACATTTGATGAGTCATTGGAATTGACAAGAATATATAGTATTGCCGGAATGCTTCCAAGTGACAGACCTTTGTTTGATCGAAGACCTTTTCGAAATCCTCACCATACTAGCTCAGATGTTGCTCTTGTTGGTGGTGGAAGAATTCCAAAGCCAGGAGAGATTACACTCGCACATAATGGAGTTTTGTTTTTGGATGAATTTCCTGAATTTTCGAGACGAGCATTGGAATCACTACGGCAACCTATGGAGGATGGGGTGATCTCTATATCCAGAGCAAATGGATCTTTGAAATTCCCAGCAAGGTTCATGCTTGTAGCCGCAATGAATCCGTGTAAGTGTGGCTGGAGGGGGGATGCAACTCATGAGTGTACTTGTAGTGAGATGGAATATATAAAATATCAAAAAAGGATAAGCGGACCAATCCTTGATAGAATTGATTTACAGATATTTGTGAGTCGGGTAGAAAACAAAAAATTGATTGGGGAAAATTTAAATGTAGAAAGTTCAGATGAAATTAGACAAAAAATTGATAAGGCTCATCAGAACCAATTTTCTAGATATAAAGATGAAAGATTTCGGTTTAACTCTGCCCTACCGCAAAAACTAATTGATAAACACATAAATTTAGGAAATGATGCCAGAAGGTATATTGCAAAAATTATTAACATACTAGATATTTCTGCTAGGGGTTATTTTCGGATTTTGAAGGTTGCTAGGTCAATTGCAGATTTGGAAGGGGTTGAAACTATTCGTGAAGAGGATATAGCAGAGGCATTGAGTTACAGGATGTTAAACTAGTAATATCTAAAGAACGATAGAAGGATAGTCGCTATTTTGTTTTATGTATTTATCCAAATTATCGGATTTCCAAATATTTTCCTCCGGATTCGGAACTTTTGAGATAAAAAGAGTTCCATTCAAATGATCGATTTCGTGTTGAATAATATGTGCATAGAAATCTTTTGCAATTGTCTCTATGCTCTTCCCTTCTCTATTCAAATATTTGATTCTAATCTCGTCAGGTCTCGCAACTGGACCAAATAATGTGTCTTCTTCTTCGACTCCGATTGATAAACACCCTTCCCAAAAATAACTTTCTTTCTCTGAAATTGAAATAATTTTTGGATTGATAATAACCTCCCATAAAATACTCGGATCAATTTTCTCCTCCTCTTTGAGATCAATTTCAAGATCAGTTCTTCTGCAAATACAGATCCTTAAGTTTTTTCCTATTTGGCATGCAGAAAGTCCTGCAGATCTTGATTCAAGTTCAACACATGTATCAAACATCGCATTAATCAAATCTTTAATTTTTTTTTCTTTGATGTTGGGGACTTCTTCGCTTATTTTTTCGAGGATGGGATCTCCTATTTGTAAAATTTTGGCTGCCATAATACTTTAATTATAACTGATTATGAGAATATTTGTTTAGTATAATAGTAAAATGTTTCATGTGAAAAACAATAAGTTAACGATGTATAATGTCTGGATCAAAATATAAATATGAAAGTATCTCTTGTTATTCCAGTTTATAATGAAGAAAAGTTTATAGGTAACTGTCTAAATAGTGTTTTTAATCAGACTATAATACCTGACGAAGTAATAATAGTTGATAATAATTCGACAGATAATACTATAGACATTGCTTCTCAATTTCCCGTTAAAATTGTAAAGGAGAGAAAACAGGGTATGATTCCTGCTAGAAATTGTGGGTTTGAGAATGCCAAGTATGAAATCATAGCAAAAACTGATGCAGATACGGTTTTTCCAAAGAATTGGATCGAAAAGATTAAAGAGCAATTTGTGGATGGTGTAGTAGCTGTTGGTGGTCCTGTTTATTATTCTGATGCACTTATCAAAGGTAAGTTTTTGGATACGGTCTTTGATATTTATTTTGATGTAACATCACTTATGTTTGGAAGAACAATCCTAACTGGAGCTAACTATGCTATCTTGAAAACTGCATGGCAAGAATTGAAAGATAAGACGATATTGGACGATAGTAAAGTACATGAAGATATGGATATTTCATACAAAATGTCGGATTTGGGTCAGGTAAAGTGGGTAGATGAATTGGGTGTATATTCATCGGCCAGGAGGGTAGAGAAGAGATTCCTTTCGTGGGCCACTGACTACCCTTTGCGGGTCATGAAGACTTATTATTATTTAAAAATCAAGAAATGAGTGTATTGATCACAGGAGTTGCTGGCTTTATTGGTTCATTTCTTGCCAGAAAACTTCTCAAAATGGGTATTGACGTTATAGGAATAGATAATTTTGATGATTATTACTCCAAAAAGGCAAAGGAATTTAACCTCGATCTGATAAGTTTTTCGTGTGGATCCAAAGTACAATATT
>CAYSKC010000138.1:0-3071 GCA_964431615.1 uncultured Candidatus Saccharibacteria bacterium | reverse complement strand
GTGTGAAGATCTGAGAAAATTGTTACGTATTTTTTGAGTTATCTAGTCAAGACCCAAGTCATATATCTATCATAATAATTTCTATGATTATATTATAGGTTTCCGATTTTGTAAAACTACTTTCCCTGCTCTCTCTGTCATTATCCAACATAGAAATTCATACTGAAGTATTGATAATGAAATCTCTCATGTATATTCTTGTTGTAATTTATTATCAATTAATCTAAACACTACCTTATGTAACTTGTTTTGAATTTAGGGTTTAATCTTTTGATTGGTTCTAAGGATTTTGTACCTAGAATTTGTAACATACCCTCCATAGTTATCGTTATTAAATTCGTGTTTACTTTTTTTATAAACCCAACATGGCAACCCAGGTTCCTGCCTTCCTTCTGCCCGACCGTGACTCTAGTTACAAAAGCCCACTCTATGCCTCAAAAGTTGTAACACGACTTGAAACTCTCTCAAAAAAAGAAAGAATAAAAAAGATAGAAAAAGCTGGCTACAACGTATTTTCTATGGATGCAGAAGGGATAGCGATTGATCTATTGACAGACTCAGGAACAGGGACCATTTCCGATAAACAACTTGCTGTCATGATGCTTGGAGATGAATCTTACGCAGGCGCATCAAGTTTTTATAATAAACGAAATCATGGGAATTGAATACGTCATTCCTACGCACCAGGGACGAGGAGCCGAAAAAGACCTAAATGCAATATTGACATACCCAGCATTTCGCCAAGAGCAATCTAGACATCTGAAGAATCTTTCAAAAATCGTTAATCGAAAATCGTCAATCGAAATCGAGGATTTGATAGATGGAAAAGGTCAGTTTGCTCCTGAGGTATATATCCCTGGAAACACTCATTTCGATACAACTGCAGAACATATTCAGTTTGCTCACGGGATCCCCGTTGATTTCACTATAGAAGAAGGAAGAGATTCAGCAACTATACACCCATTCAAAGGAAATGTTGATACTAAAGAACTTGAAGAATTTATCAAAAAAATTTCCGAAAAATTTGGTGAAAAAAATTTGAGAGATCATATTCCATATGTGATGGTTACAATTACCTGTAATTCAGGAGGAGGACAACCGGTATCAATGGAAAATATCAAGAAGGTATCTGAAATTTGCAAAAAATACAAATTATTGTTCTTTTTTGACGCCGCTCGTTATGCAGAAAACGCTTACTTTATCAAAATACGTGAAAAAGGATATGCAAACAAAGATATCAAAGAAATTATCAGGGAAATGTTTGACTATGTAGATGGGTGTACTATGAGCTCCAAGAAAGATGCACTAGTCCCTATAGGAGGATTTATCGCTGTTCGTGATAAACAACTTTATGAAGATCTTGCCAATATCAATATTCTTTTTGAAGGATTCAAAACTTACGGAGGGATGAGTGGGGCAACCATGGAAATGCTTGCCCAAGGTCTGCGAGAGACTACAGATTTTGAATATTTGAAAGACAGAATCGGGCTTGTGCAATACCTTGGAGATGGTCTCAAAAAAAAGGGAATTCCAATAGTAGAACCGGTTGGAGGTCATGCAGTTTTTGTTGATGCAAGGAAATTTTACAAAGGAACAATTCCAGAGGATCAGTTCCCAGCACAAGCGCTAACTGCTTATCTATACATCGAAGCAGGAGTAAGAGCTGTTGAAATTGGTTCATGCCTCAAAGGAAGAGATCCAATCACTGGAAAAAACAAACATGCCGATATGGATTTGATGCGTCTTACAATACCCAGAAGAAGATACAACAAAGAGCATATGGATGTTGTTATAAACGCTCTTGATTTTCTATACAAAAACAGAAAAGGAGCAAAGGGTCTTGAAATTATCAAAGAATCCGAACCAAGAGTTGGAATAAGGCACTTTAGTGTCAGATTCAAAATGGTTTAGAAATAACTAATAAATTTTGTTACCGAAAGCCTGAACTTAGGTTTAGATAGAGTCTTGAACTTAACATTCACTGGTTTATCAGAAGTATTGGATCTATTGCCTTTCTTCACACTCAATAATCCAGACTGAATTTCGGTCCTATATAAATAATTGACCAAGCACCATCTTTGGAATAGGATTGTTGCATATCTACTTGTCCCCAATTTTCTAAATTTTGAGAATTATCTTTAACATGCAAATCAAATTCCACAGTTGCAATTGAGCTTTCGACATATACCTTAGTTATTGTCACATTCTCAATATTATTCTCAAACAAGGAAGCAAGAGTTCCTTCAGGGTATTCTTTGTAGAAGTCATCATATACTAACGGGCTGACAAGTTCCTCTACTTTTTCTTTATTTCCTTCATCTAATGCCGTGAATAGTTCCTCTGTTATTTTTGACTGTTCGGAATTATCAATAATATATTTTGATCCAAAAAAAACAATACTACCACAGAGAATCGAGAGTATTAGAAAAATTAGACAGCCGATGACTAATGTTTTAGCCCAACTTTTTTTTGGTTTTTGTTTTGTTTGATTTTCAATGACAGGTTGGACCGGAGGTTGTGTTTGCGGTTGCATTGAAGACATCACTTGAGGTTGACTAACTTGCTGTATATTGTTGACCATAAGTATTACATAAAATTAAATAGATATTGAATCAGTATTACATGGATAGTATTTAAAAGTAAACATTTCAATTCAAATTTTATATAACAAAAAACTTCGGATTAAAATTAATTCACCCAGCCGTTAATTAGACAGAAAGAAGGTCCTTCAAATCATTAACCTCGATTTGAATTCAGAACAAACATAACTACCACTGCAAACTTCTCTGCCCCTCTCATTCTTCCTGTATTTTTGAAAATTTGTTTTTTTGAAATTATTGAGGACAAAAATTTTTTTAAGTTAATGAAATAGATTTGAAGTTTAAACAAACAACTTATTTTCGATTTATTTCTTTTGCTGGCAATAACTTCAACAATCCTACAAGACTGACAATAAGCAATATAAATCTCAGAATACTATTTCCAGATGACATCATCTGCAAAACTATAAAAAGTACTATCCCGATATTTCTCCCACTGCTGTAGAAAACTTCTGAGTCACAAAGAAGGGA
>CAYSKC010000137.1:846-3093 GCA_964431615.1 uncultured Candidatus Saccharibacteria bacterium | reverse complement strand
GATTTGTGATTTTTTTGCCCACGACTATCCAGAGGAGGAAAAAATGGAGATAGTTGTGGATAGTCAGGGGTATTTCGAGTTTTAAAATTTGTAATGTTTGATATAATCACACAATATTAGTTTTCAATTTATATTTGTATGTCAGAAGGAGAGGACAAGCTTTATTGTAGTGGAGTTCATGATGGTGTGGTACCCCCCCAAAAAAAATGGTTCAAGATATCACCTAGGTGTAATGAAGCTTGTAGATCAAATACACTGTGTCCTTTGAATTTTCTACAGCAAGGATTTCATGATGATAACGTAAATAATGCTTATGGTGTTATGTTATATGATGCAAGTAAGACGTATCCTAATTTTCCCGAACGTACAGTTACATATAATAAAGGATCTGAGATGGTCAGTTTTGGTTTAAGAAATAGATAGAAATTCCTCGCCCCTCGCAGTTACCATTAGCAATTTCGATCAATAATTCCCCGCCTTGAGCGGGGATCAGTAGCAACTCAATTCAAACAATAATTCCCCGCTTTATGCGGGGATCAGTAGCAATTATCTTCAAGAAATAATTTGTATTACAAACCATATCATTCCCTAAAAGCATCGAATAAAATTCTTTTATGACTCAAGAATATTTTGTATATATTCTGACTAACAAAAGAAAAGGCGTGCTTTATGTCGGATCGACATATGATTTATATAAAAGAGTCTATGAACATAAAACAAGGGCAGTTATGTCTTTTACATCTAAATATAATATTAATAGACTTGTTTACTACGAGATATATGATGATCTACAATCAGCCCTCAGAAGAGAAAGAAGATTAAAAAAGTGGTATCGAAATTGGAAAATAGAATTAATAGAAAAAGAAAATCCAAAATGGTTAGATTTGTCCATAAGGTGGTTTGAGGGAAATAACAAAATGGTTACTGGTCCCCGCTCAAGGCGGGGAAGCAATATTTAATGATCACTATTTGCAACTGGTCCCCGCTCAAGGCGGGGAAGCAATATTTAATGATCACTATTTGCAACTGGTCCCTGCTTAAAGCGGGGAACCCTAAAATTTAAATTCTTTCATGAAACGTTCTTGCAATCACTTCGTCCTGTTGTTCTTTTGTTAGTCTGTTAAACAGTACTGCATATCCGCTGACTCTGACAGTCAGTTGTGGATAATTTTCAGGATGCTCTTGTGCATCTTTTAAAGTTTCCTTATTCATTACATTTACATTCAAGTGATGTGCTCCTTTCCCAACAAAATATCCGTTCATAAGCTGAACGAGATTTTCAACCTGCTCATTTTCATTTTTGCCAAGAGACATGGGAGTGATCGAAAATGTATTAGAAATCCCATCCTGACATGCATCATATGGAAGTTTAGCTACTGAGTTGAGAGAAGCGATAGCACCATTTTTATCTCTACCATGCATCGGATTTGCTCCAGGGGCAAATGGCACACCTGACTTTCTACCATCAGGAGTTGATCCAGTTGCTTTTCCGTAAACCACATTTGATGTAATAGTCAAAATTGAGAGTGTATGGATAGAATTTCTATAAGTTTCATATCGTCTTAAGGCCTCAATAAATTCTCTGGTTATATTCACAGCTATCTGATCAACTCGATCATCATCATTCCCAAATGTTGGGAAGTCACCAAAAATTTCATACTTCTCAGCAACTTCATTCTGGTTCCAAATAGGTTTAACTTTTGCATACTTGATTGCAGAGAGCGAATCAGCAACAACCGATAATCCTGCCAACCCGAAAGCCATATATCTTTTGACTAGGTTGTCATGGAAAGCCATCTGAGATGATTCGTAATTATATTTATCATGTGAATGGTGAATTATATTCATGATATTGACATATCTTTCAGCAAGCCAATCAAGAAGTCCGACAAATTTTGGCCATACAGTGTCATACTCAAGGTATTCTGTTTTGTTCATAGGCTCTAGCCCAGGTATTATTGGTGTTCCTCCATCATGTTTGTCTGCCCCATCGTGAGTTATTGGTTCTTCTTTTCCACCATTTATGGCAAGCAAAAGAACTTTTGCGAGGTTTGCTCGTGCCCCAAAAAACTGCATTTCTTTTCCAACTGCCATTCCAGATACGCAACACGCGATGGCATAGTCATCCCCATAAAAATTTTTCATCAAATCATCGTTTTCGTATTGGATGGAACTTGAGAGTATTGACTGCTTTGCACAATACTTTTTCCATTTTTCTGGGAGTTTGTTCCCCCATAGAACTGTCAG
>CAYSKC010000137.1:0-798 GCA_964431615.1 uncultured Candidatus Saccharibacteria bacterium | reverse complement strand
TTTCTTTGATCAAGTCCCGTTCCTCCCAAAACCATTGTGACCCACGTTGGATCTCCAGAAAAAAGTTGGTTGTATTCTGGTGGTCGAAGGTGTCTGACAATCCTCAGTTTAATCACAAAATCATCAACCATTTCTTGTATTTGTTCTTCTGTATACTTCTTGTTTTTCAAATCTTTTTCAAAATAAATATCCAAAAAAGCATCAATTCTTCCCATAGACATTGCGGCACCGTCTTGTTGCTTGACTGCGGCAAGATAAGCAAAATAGATCCATTGGATTGCTTCTTTTGAATCAGTTGCTCCTTTTGAAACATCAATCCCATACTTTGATGCCATAACCTTAATTTCTTCTAGTGCTCTGATCTGTTCTGCAATATCCTCTCGTAAGTTCATAGCTGATTCATCCATTTTTTCAGAAAAGTTTGAAAGTGATTGTCTTTTTTCTTCAATCAATTTGTCTACTCCATATAGAGCTAGTCTTCGATAATCTCCGATTATTCTTCCTCTTCCATATGCATCAGGTAGGCCTGTTATGACGTGTTTTGAGCGGAGAAGTCTGTGTTCTGGTGTGTAAACATCAAATACACCATCATTATGAGTTTTTCGATATTTTGAAAATATTTCTTTCACATTTTGCGATATTTCGTAGCCGTACGATTTTGCAGCTGATTCAGTTACCCTCATTCCTCCACATGGTTTAATTGATCTTTTGAGTGGTGCATCTGTTTGAAGTCCAACTATGATTTCTTTCTCTTTGTCAATAAAACCAGTCTCATGACTTACGATTGTTGATGGTGTA
>CAYSKC010000136.1:0-3131 GCA_964431615.1 uncultured Candidatus Saccharibacteria bacterium | reverse complement strand
GGGACTTGGGGCTCTGGTGTGATTTCTTCTTTTGATTCTTCAGATATTTCAGAAACCTCTCCTGTTTCATTTGTTTGGGTCTCTGTCTCTGTAGCAATTGTGTCTGTGATTACATTATCCTCATTTATTATAGATGTGTCTGTGTTTTCTGACGAATCACTTCCAGAAATTAATCCCGTTGATTCCTCAGAAATTGGGATTGATGTCTCGGTCAAAAGCGATCCTCCTGCAATACTCGGATCGAGTACAATTTTGATTGGATCAAGATCAGCTTTGTCAAGTAGAAATAATCCTGCAAGCATATCCTTGTACTCAATGTTTGATTCAACATTATTTTCATTTTGTAGAGTTTGATAAATATCCCATCCAAACTGAGCTTTGTCAACCAAGCTTCCCTTTTGTTTTGATTGCGTCAATTACTTGTTGTTGTCTTCTTGCTCTATCAAAATCAGATGTATATTGTCTCATTCGAGCATAAATCAATGCTTCTTCACCGGATAGGTGATTTATGCCCTCTTCGAATTTAAATAAGCAATAACTTGGATAATTTTCTGGAATTTGACAATCTTGTTTACGAGTTTCAGACAATTCATCATATGGATAAATATCAACATAGTCTTTCTCAACATCTATGTCTATTCCTCCCATTTTGTCGACAAGGTCAACAACTGTATTGAAATAAACTTTTGCAGAATAGTGTATCTCAATATCAAACCATTCTTCGATATTGGATTTTAGTAGTTTAAGTCCATCCTCTCCAGAATTTTCTCCAATAGCATATATTGAGTTGATTTTGGTCATAAATGGCCCCTTTCCATTGTATATATAAGGGACGTACAAATCTCTTGGGAAAGAAATGAGAAGAGTCTTCCCGGTCTCGTGGTCGTAAGAAGCAAGCAGTATCGTATCGGTATTCATAAGACCAGAATTTGAATTTCTTGTATCGAGACCAACCAAAAGAGCATTTGTGAGGTGGTCTTTCTGTTTGAGTTCTGGAAAAAAAGATCCAGTCCAACAAGAAGGATCGAAAATATTATTGCAAGAATCATTATTTAAATCTTCAGCGTGAGTTTCGTTTCCATTTTTTGAATTGAACAAAAAAGGAACTTGGTCAAAAGCAAAAATACTTATACCACATATCAAAACGACAAGAATTAAGTACTGTGAGAAAGAAAGTTTATTCAAAAAATTGTTAAATTTTGAAAAAATTGATTCTTTCTTTCTTTTTTGTTGAAAATTTAAACCAGTGCCATTGTTTAGATATTTGTCTCGAAACGTAATAGAATTTTTTTTTGGTTGGATTTTGATTCTTCTTGTATTAAGCATAGATTTTTACGATAAACAAACATGACATTTTAATCTAGAAAAGTCTAAACTGGCAAATTTGAAAATTAATTAAATGAGCTTGCGTCCATTGCAATATTGGCAAGTTTATCAGCAAAAGAGTTGAGTGAACGTTCTATGTGGACGAATTTTATTTCTTCAAAATATTTAATGAGTGAGGTTACATCATCAAAAAAAGGTTTGATGTTTTCGTTTTTCACTTTATATAAACCATTTAATTGTTTCACGATGAGTTCACTATCCAAAAAACAGTTTAGTGATTTAAAATTGTTTTTGATTGCGAATTTAAGCCCAAGAATTAGCCCTTGATATTCGGCTTGATTGTTTGTGGATACTCCTAGATACTTTGCATCAAATCCTACTAGCCTCTCTTCATCAAAAAGAACAAATCCGCAACCTGCTGGTCCGGGGTTTCCTCGAGCACCCCCATCTGAATACAACTTGAAAAAAGACACAATAAAAAAAATAATAATTAGAAATTTAGAATTTTAGACTATTTCTTCTCTTTGTTCCTTCATATAAGAGATCCATTCTTCAAAAAGCCTAATGATGCCTTTGATTGGAGATTCAAATATATAGTCAAATATTATTGGTAGAGGACTAATCACAGAGACTCCTTCAGACAATTTCTTACCAACTGTCAAGATAGGAATAGCAATCATGTTGATGAGTGGAGTAAAAATATTTCGTGATTCATTAATGACTATCAATTCTGTTGCAATATTTCGAGTTTGTAGTGCACCGAAACTTACAAGACTTAAAAATAATATAAAAATTCCAACTCCAAGATTATCATAACCAACAAATGTTTTGAGGGCATAAGTGATAAAGCCCATAACTACTAGAAAAATAATATTTGAAAACAAGCCAAAAATAAATCTTAATACTGGTCTTCTCCTTCTTCTAGAAATTCCAAAGTTTTCATATTTTTGTGAGCTAGGATCCATATATCTATCTACCATCTCAATAATTCCTTCTGTATTTGCCTTTTGAGGTATTCTGAAGCTACTAGCAATTAGTGCCATAAGAACAGGTGGCAACATTAAATTTATTCCAAGCGGAATATAATTTAGATGTCCGTACTGGTACATTTCAAAAGGTATTTCTATGACTAACGCAAACAACATTTTTGTAACCGCAAGGTATATCATCGTTTTGATAGTGGTTTTTACGATTTTGCTTCGAACCTGAGCATATTCTCTGTTGCAGACAGTATAAACTTCAGTGTCTCGAATAGATTTGTCAGACAAGACAGTTTCAGCTTTTACAATGTTATCTACTATTACTTGATTAAGTATTTTGAGCGGAATAGATTGACGAATAAATTCCTTGATCTTTCTATTCTTTGGTTTATAAGAAATGTGGTTTCGAATATCAATCAATGTATTCTCAAGTCTTTGGACAACAGTATCTATATCATTTACAGTTGGCTTGTTCCAAAAATTAAACGCATTTACAAACATGTAGTATTTGATCATCGCATTATCAAACTTTGTAAGAGTCTTCAGCACTGTAATATAAGTTTGTACAGGTTCAAATTTTTCTGGAAGATCAGAATCACGTATTAGTCTAAGAGGTAGCAAAAACGAGTATTGAAGATTGATAAGTGCATCTTTGTCCTGGTATGGGACAAGTAGCCTCTCTATTTCAAATGATAATATACCATACAAATCGTCAATATACTGAGAATGAAGTGGAGCTCCATATTTACTCCTGTATCTTGCAATCAATACTTGATATTTTTGAATAATTTTTCCAGCTTGTTCACCTGCTATTTCTGGTACAGG
>CAYSKC010000135.1:0-3171 GCA_964431615.1 uncultured Candidatus Saccharibacteria bacterium | reverse complement strand
GGTACAGGAATAAGTGATGAGCAGTTTAAATTAATTTTTAAGACACTGGAAACACTCCAAATACCCAAACCAAAAAATTATATTATTGATAAAAATTTAGAGGCCGATGTTTATGTAAAACCAGAAATTGTGGTAGAGGTTGAAGCTGATCAAATTACCCGAAGTAAAATGCATACTTGTGCTATCGATGAAACTGGGAGAGGTTTATCTCTGAGGTTTCCAAGACTTCTTCAGTGGAACAGACAAGATAAAACATCAGATAAAGCTGATACAACTCTAGATATTGAAAAAATGTTCAATATTTCGAAAAATAAAAAAGGTTAGAGAAGATAGTTTATCTTTTATGTTTATATAATTGATGGGCAGCAAAATTGAGACCAATGATATATTGTAACTAAAAAGAGGATAAGAGTTTCCCGCGGATCTCATTTTTTATTTATTTTATAAAAAGAAATGATGCAGAAATTTTTCATCGATAATTCCAACAAAAAAAAGATTTGTGTATTGGTTGAAAAAGCAAAAAAAAATAATTTTGATGAACTTTGCATCTTGCTTGTTCATGGTCTAACGGTTGATAAAAGTGAGCATGGAGGTTTTGATTATTTATCAAATAAATTAAATGAATCAGGTTATGATGTGTGTAGATTTGATTTCACTGGACACGGAGAAAGTGAGGGAACCACAGTTGACTATAGTTTGAAGCAGGGAACAAAGGATATCAAGTCAGTTTTTGATTGGTTGAAGAATGAACATAAATACTCAAAGTTTGTCATACTTGGTGCAAGTTTTGGGGGCGGACCTGTTGAAATGTATGTTGGTCAAAATCCAGGAGGAGTTGAGGCAGTGATTATGTGGAATGCTGTAACTGATTATGAATCAAAAAGAATTCCCAAACTTCCCTGGGAAATAAAATATTACGGGAGTGAAGCTTACAATAGGGCGAAGAAAGATGGATTCTCGAAATGTGGAAGCAAAGGAGTTCCTTATAGTTACAAGTTTTTTGAAGACGTATTTACTCTTGAACCACAAGAAGACCTTTTGAAAATTAAAGTTCCCATTCTTTTTATTCATGGAAGTGCAGATACACATGTGCCAATGAGAAACTCAACAAAATATCAGCCTTTGGTATATGATGGAGAATTGATAGTTATTGAAGGAGCAGAGCATGGTTTTCATGAGGACTGGGAAAGAAAAAGGGCAAGTAATGAAGTAATTAAATTTTTGACAAATAAAATTAAAAAATAATCTATGGACAAAAGGATTTTGGTTACAGGGGGATCAAGTTTTCTTGGTTTGAAATTTATTGAGCTGTTTTCAGAATTTTTTAATATAGTCCCAACCTCGAGAAATGATCAGATGAATCCAGCCAATTTGACTGATGAGTCGGAAGTTCATGATTTGTTTGAAAATGTTAAACCAGATATCGTGGTTCATTTTGCGTCAATTGTTGATCTAAGTCTCTCAAATATCAAAGAACAGAATATCTTGTGTACACAAAATCTTGTAAATGAAGCAAAGGAAAATAATACTCCATTTGTGTTCATGAGCTCTGAGGCTGTTCATGGTGGGAAGGATATCGAAATTGTTGAAACAGATTTCTACAATCCCAAAAGCGAATATGGTGAATCCAAAGTAGAATCAGAGAAAGTAATTATTAATTCAGGATTACCTTATTTGATATTGAGGGGGCACAGGTTTGTAGGTTTTCTTCCATCATTTTTTGAATATTCCAGACCAAAGCAATTTCTTGATACGATAAAAGATTTGCGTGAAGGTCATGTTGTACATCTTGACTCTACAAAAGAGTTCCGTCCAAGTTTAATAGACCATATTGCAGAAGTTATTGCATATCATATTGAAAATCATCAAGATGAGCAAAGTATACTCAATGTTGTAATACCCAAAACTACTACATATTTTGATTTCGTAGTTGATGTTGCTGGTGTTCTTGGACTTCCACAAAATCATATTTATCCTGATGGTGAAGAAAAGTACTGGGCTAACAAAAGTATTTTGAGTGTTGAAAAACTCAATAATTCGGGTTATCCAAAAATGAATTATTCAAAGATGCTGGATATTTTGAGAAACTTGTGCAAGATTTGAATAGATTTGATGTTTACTGGAGGACCAAGAGATCAAAGATATTTCAATTACATTGATGCATTAGCAAGCTTTTGTTGTACATTTTGTCATGCATCATATCCAAATCGAACGATTGGTTCGTATCTTTCGTTATTCACCAAACGTGCTGTTTCACAACTACCAAATAAAGGACAACTAACTTGCAGATAGTAGTTTTTGTCTCCCGAAATTGTATCTACGAAAGGCTGAAAATTTTTCCCTGCTGCGCAATTTAAACAAGCAGGTCTCACTTTACTATTTACAAAACTTGAGGCACCTTCTTTGTTAGTTCCGAGTTGTTGTATAAAAGTCATAATAATAATAATAATAATAATAATAAAATTCTGAATAATTGTATCAAATAAAACCCATAGTGTTAAACTGATATTTTAAAAGTTGAGATCGTATATAATTACATGTGAAATTTAGAGAAATAATCGATAAAAAACAGTGGAATGAATTCGTATACAAAAACGTGGATACTGATATCCTGCAATCGTGGGAGTGGGGGGAACTAAAAAAAATTGAGGGATGGAAACCTTTTCGATTTGCAGTGTATGGATTTGATTCGATAATCCTCGGGGGTCAGGTCTTGTTAAAAAAAGTCCCAATTTTTGGAAATCTTGCATACATTCCTCATGGTCCTGCATTTAACTGTCGGTTTCAAGCTTCATTCAATGAAGGCCTATCCAATGAACAGATTTGGAAAATGTTTGAGAATGGACTTGTTGCATGGGCGAAGAAAAATAATGTTTTTACGATAGAGATTGAACCTAAGATTTATGATAATATGCCGGATTGCTTATATAAAATGATATTCGATGAACGAAGAACAAAAAACGAAGGGTGTTGGTTGAGAACGGGTAGAAACAGGCAAGCTAAACATAAATTATTTTTGGATATTGCCCGAAGTGATGAGGAGATTTTGGCTGGGATGAAGAAAAATACTAGGTACAACATTAAGCAGGCGGATAAGTATAAAGTAAAAATTAAAAAATATAAATTTGATGATCCAGAAATTAAAGGGGTCTTGGATAGATTTTATGGGTT
>CAYSKC010000134.1:0-3191 GCA_964431615.1 uncultured Candidatus Saccharibacteria bacterium | reverse complement strand
CAATTATTCAATTAATGATAATAATGAACTAGGCTTTGATCAAGGGTTTCTTGTGAATGATGCAACAATCAAAATTCCAATTGAATAATATAGAATACAAGTGAAAGCGCGCCATGAGGCGCGCTTTTTTCTTATTACCTATCTTGAGCAAAGTCAAAAATACTATTCTCCCCTTAACTCACAACCTCTCCTTCTTCTGCTTCTGGTTTCTCATCTTCCTTTTCTTCCTTTTTCTTTTCACTTTTTCCTTTGCTTGAACTCTCATCTTCATTCTTTGGACTTTCTTTACTCGCTTTCTCGTACATTTTCGCACCAATCTCTTGCAGTTTTTTGGTCAATTTTTCAGTTTCTTCCCTGACCTTGTTTTGATCAAAGTCATCCTTCCCTATCATTTCTTTCAGTTCCTTTGATTGTTTTCCCAACTCCTCATTGTCCTTTTTGTCAATTTTGTCCTTCATATCCTCAAGAAACTTTTCAACTTGAAAAACTAGTGTATCGGCTGTATTTCTGATTTCCACTTTTTCTTTTTTCTTTTTATCATCTGCTGCAAATTTTGCCGCATCTTTGACCATTGCATCAACTTCGTCATCGCTCATTTGAGTGGACGCAGTGATTGTTATACTTTGTTCTTTTCCGGTTGCCTTATCCTTTGCAGATACGCTCAAAATACCATTTGCATCTATCTTAAATTTTACCTCAACTTGAGGAATACCTCTTGGGGCGGGTGGAATACCATCAAGAATAAATCTTCCAAGTGTCTTATTGTCACTTGCCATTTCTCTTTCTCCCTGAAGAACATGTATTTCCACCGATGTTTGGTTATCTGCTGCCGTTGAAAAAATTTGTGATTTTTCAGTTGGGATTGTTGTATTTCTCTCAATTAGAGGTGTTCGAACACCTCCCAATGTTTCCAATCCAAGTGTTAGAGGTGTGACATCAAGAAGCATTACGTCCTTGACACTTGAGTCTCCCGCAAGTACAGCTCCCTGGACTGCTGCTCCAACTGCAACCACTTCATCTGGATTGACTCCTTCGTGCGGTTTTTTCCCAAAGAAATCCTCAACTAATTTTTTGACTATTGGCATTCTCGTCATACCTCCGACCAAGACCACATCTTCAATATCTTTTTTATCCAGTTTTGCATCTTTCAAAGCATTTTTCACTGGTTCAAGTGTCTTCTTGACCAAATGATCCACCATCTTTTCAAGATCAGCTCTAGTGATCGTTCTCTTCAAGTGCTTTGGACCCTTTGAATCAGCAGTAATGTATGGAAGATTTATTTCCGTTTTTTCTGCACTTGACAGTGTTATTTTTGCTTTCTCCGCAGCTTCTTTCAGCCTTTGTAGAGCAGCAGCATCATCTTTCAAGTCTATTCCCTGTTCATTTTTAAACTCTTTGGCTAGTTCATCAATGATAACTTGGTCAAAATCATCTCCACCAAGATGCGTATCTCCATTCGTCGATTTTACTTCTACAACTCCATCTCCAACTTCTAGTACAGACACATCAAACGTTCCTCCACCCAAGTCATAAACTAGTATTGTTTTTTCTCCTCCTTCATTTAGACCGTAGGCAATAGCAGCAGCAGTTGGTTCATTGATAATTCTTTTTACATCAAAACCTGCGATTTTTCCTGCATTTTTTGTTGCTTGTCTTTGTGAATCATCAAAATATGCTGGAACTGTAATAACTGCTTCGTTTATTTCTTCTCCAAAATATGCTTCTGCATCTGCTTTGATCTTTGCCAAAACCTTTGCAGAGATAACTTCTGGAGCAACCCAGTCTTCTCCAAACTGAATCTCGACTCCACCCTTGTCACTTTCTCTGATATTGAATGGAAGTACTTCTTTATCTCTTTGTATCTCTTCATCTTTCCATCTTCTTCCAATAAGTCTTTTGACTGAGTAGAAGGTCTGCTCAGGATTTGTAACCATTTGATTTTTTGCAGTAATACCAACGATTATTTCGTTGACCTCCTCAACGGATACAGCAACAACGGATGGTGTAGTTCGTGCTCCTTCTTTATTTGAAATAACCTCAGGCTTACCTGATATAACACTTGCAACACATGAATTTGTGGTACCCAAATCGATACCAATAACTTTTCCCATATTGTTGTTAATACTAATAACTAAATTATTTTGAAATGCAAAAAAGTATAATCTTTAGCAGTCCAAACTGTCAAGTGCTAAATTTCATTTTTTAATTCTTGGATATCAAAGTTTATCTTTTCAAATTTTTTATAAAAATTTTTCATATTCAAAGATAGATTTGTTTTCTCTAAGTCTCGAAAGCTTATATATTCATACCTGTCAAAATGATCACTTTCAACAATTACTATGTTTTCAAAATCCAGAACCTTAGTTTCAAACCAGTGATATTCATAAGTTTTTCCACTTTCTTCAAAATCCGAAAAGCCAAGATGTCTTTGAATATCAATATCAACATTCAATTCTTCTCTAATTTCTCTTGCAACACAATCTTCCATTTTCTCTCCCACCCTACATTTACCACCAGGCATCTCCCACCAATCCTTCGAAATTCTATGCATAAGCAAAATTTTTCCCTCTTTGAGAATACAAGCCCCACAAACAATGATTTTATTCATCTAATTTTCAAATAGAAATAATTAGCAAATATCTACTCTTCGAATTTTCCAACAATCACTCTGCAGCCTCTTACAATCATATCCGACCCCTTCAATTTATATCCCGTTCTCTCTACATGTATTACCTTCTTATCCTTTTCAATCTCTTTGACTGTCAACATTCCAATGGCCTCCATTATCTTTGGATCAAATGTATTACCTTCCTTAACATCAATTTTCTCGATGCCCTCATTTTCGAGTTCTGTTTCAATTTTTTGGGATATCATCTTTAGACCATCAGGAGGACTTTTCATTTCAGAAACAGCCCTCTTTAAATCATCTAGAATTTCCAAAAGCAAATTGAGAACAGCAGCTCTACCTATCACATTCAATTCTTCCCTTTCTTTTGCAATTCGTTTTTTGAAGTTGTCAAAATCTGCCATCACAATCAACTTTGACTCCTCCAGCTCTTTTATTTTTGCCTCACATGATCCTGGAAACGGGTATATGCTTCCGTATTGCTCAAACGCTTGTTTTGGTGCATACTTTTCGGAATCATGGTGGCGGCTGCCGCATACACAGGACTCTTGATTCATCCGCTCAC
>CAYSKC010000133.1:0-3197 GCA_964431615.1 uncultured Candidatus Saccharibacteria bacterium | reverse complement strand
TGCCTTGATAATTACTTCATCTTCGCCCTCTTGTGAAGAAATCATTGAAATCAATGAAAAAAATATTGAGGCAGGTCCAAATCCAGTTCCATTCATTGTGGTTGATGAGAAATATATTGGGAAAAAAATGCGAAGTGGAAGATATACTGATTTTGCACCTACACTACTTGGACTTCTCGGTATCAGGCGTCCAGTAGAGATGTCTGGAATAGACTTGATACACACTTAAGTACATAAACAAAATATTTAAATGCTGAAATCATATAATATTAAAATCATAAAACATACAGTAGATTTCTTGACAAATTCAATTTTGACGTTTGTTTTTCTTTCAATTTTATTTTTGTCCTCAATTTCAGTTTATACTTTTTCTCCAAAAAGCGAGGATGAATTGATACCAAAAAAAGACGAAAAAATACTGGGTATAGACACTATTACAAAAAAAACTAAAGAATTTGAAGAAATATCCTTATCCTCAAATACAAATTCAGAAACCTTTGTAGGAGAGTCTGGTAGCATAACACGTATTTTTGTAGTTGATTCAAAACTTAGTTCTTTCGAAGAAAAATATGTCCGAATTACAAATATAGGTAATTTTGAGAGAAAGTATAAAATCTCACTCAAAGGTGAAATAGATAATATTCAGAATATTAAACTGGTGGGAGGGGAGAATGAAGTTGAATTTATAGCTGAAAAAGGTGAGTACTTCAACACTTTGAAATTGAGTCCGAATAAATCAGTTGACATCGGCCTGAAATTTCTGGATGTAGAGTATCTAGAAAAACTAGAGATAGAGCTCGATATCCAAACAATCCAATAGGAAATTAATCAACTTTCAATGCGCCAAGGAATGCTTCTTTCGGAATCTCTACGTTTCCAAGCATTTTCAATTTTTTCTTGCCTTTCTTCTGTTTTTCAAGAAGTTTTTTCTTTCTTGTTACGTCTCCTCCATAGAGTTTTGCTGTAACATCTTTTCTATAAGCAGGAATTGTCTCTCTAGCAATTACGTTCCCACCTATTGAGGCTTGAAGAGCTATTTTGAATTGTTGTCTTGGGATCAAATCCTTAAGTTTTGAAACAATTGCCCTACCTCTGTTTTCTGCATTTGAGCTATGTGTGAGAAATGATAAAGCCTCAGCTATTTGATAGTTTACTAGAAGTGAAACTTTGATGACATCTGATTCTCTATAATTCAAAAATTCATAATCCATAGATGCATAACCTTGTGAGATTGATTTGAGATTATCAAAAAAACTTGTCACTATTTCTGCTGTCGGGATCTCGTAGATAATCATTACATGTTTATCTCCTTCAAACCTGTTATCATTGATCAAATAATCCATGGATTTGTATTCACCCCTGTGTTTTTCACATAGCTCCATGAGTCCACCTATGTATTTTTCTGGTGTAAATATTTCCAGTTTGACCCATGGCTCTTCAATTTTTGAAATAAGCGATCTATCTGGATATTCATACGCAGTTCGAATACTAAAAGAATCGTCAACATTTTGATTTGCAATACTGAGCGTTGGAACTTTTGACATATCCTTAGTTGTTAGCCATATTTTGTATTCAACACCAGGAGAAGCTGAGATCAAATTGAGATTGAATTCATTTTCGAGTCTTTCTTGTGTTATTTCAAGATGTAAAAGGCCCAGAAATCCACACAAGAAACCAGACCCTAGAGCAACGGAATTCTCTCTTTTGTATGAAAGTGCTGCATCATTTAATGCAAGTTTTTCCATAGCGTCGGCAAATTCTTCAAAATCATCTGTGTCTACAGGAAATAGTGATGCATAGACCATTGGTTTGGGTGTATGGTATTTGTCAATCAGAACAATTTTGTCATTTTTGTATTCTCCTGTTGTGAGAGTGTCCCCTACGTGTATTTGTTTGATATCTTTCAACCCAGTAGCAATATAACCAATTTCTCCTGCAAGCAATTGTTCTTGTGGAAGTAGATTTGGATCCATATAACCAAACTCAACCGGAATAATTTCTTTTTGAGAACCTAAAGCAAATACGGTATCTTTCTTGAACAAATTTCCATCAACCAATTTGATGAGCACAACTACTCCCTTGTGTTCGTGATAGAAAGAATCATAAATCATAAAACGTGGAAATTTTTGATTTTGGTCGACAGTTGGAGGAGGGCATTTTTCAACTATTCTATTCAAAAGATCTTCAACACCTTCACCAGTTTTTCCTGAAGTTAAAATTATCTCTTCCTTGGTGAATCCAAAGGTTGCTTCAAGTTCCATTATAGTTTTTTCGATTTGAGCTGAAGGAAGATCTATTTTGTTGATAACTGGAATTATTTCTAGATTGTATTCCAATGCCTTATAGACTGTTGTCAATGTTTGTGCTTGAATTCCCTGTGTTGCATCGACGAGTAGTATTCCTGCTTCAGAAGAAGCTAGCGATCTTGAAACTTCATAGGAAAAATCAACATGTCCGGGAGTATCAATCAAATTTAAGACATAATTTTCTCCTGTTTTGAATTTTTCATCACTCCCTGAGTATGGCCAGTTCATCCTAGCTGTTTGCAATTTGATAGTGATTCCTCGTTCCTGTTCCAATTCGAGAGTATCCAATATTCTATCTTTTATCTCTCTTTTTGAGATACACCCGGTTTTTTCGAGTATTCGGTCTGCAAGTGTTGATTTGCCATGATCAATATGAGCAATTATTGCAAAATTCCTGATTTTTGAAAAATAATTTTGTTTCATGTTCTATATAACGATTTTGAATATATAATCATTCCAAATCTATTAAACCCTAGAATTATGGTCTAAGATAAAAAAAAGAAATATTTTGTGTTTTCTTGTAAAAGATTATATTATTAATTGGATAATTTGTATCCAGTCAAAACAGATTATTTATTATATATAAATAGCATCTATATGCAACTTGGTATCAAACCAAAGATTCTGGTCGTTGAAGATGAGCCTGATGCAAGGCAATTATATCAGGATGTTCTCATCTCAAATGGTTATGATGTAGATTCTGTTATTGATGGGCAGGATGCAATAGAAAAGGCCGCCCTCGTCAGATATGACATGATTTTATTGGATATCATAACCCCCAGAAAAGATGGTATTGAAACACTTGCTGAAATCAAGGATTCTCCAGAGAAGTTTGGAACCCCAAAGATAGTGATGCTGAGCAATATAGCAGGTGAACTTGCCATCGAGAAA
>CAYSKC010000132.1:2796-3211 GCA_964431615.1 uncultured Candidatus Saccharibacteria bacterium | reverse complement strand
CAGCTTGTTCAACTGCTATTTCTGGTACAGGTGCACCTGCAGTGTATTTTCCCCATACTATTTCGTTGAGCAAATCTTCTGCAATATCAACAGGTTCACCACTTCCGAGTGCTCCAAGTCGAGTAAGAATTCTATGTATTGCTCTTCTTCGAAGTAAGTGATCTTGTTCAAGTTGGATAGCATTACGTACCATCTCATACGTACCTCCTGCAAAGGTAGCAACTTTACTTGCTACCATATGTTTGAGTGACTTGTTGAAGTTCAAGCGTTCATTTTTTTGTTTATGAGCTAATATTAGTCTTTGAATTTTTTCAGGAATCACGAGTTTTAATTTGTGAATTTATTTAGTCTTGATAATTATATATTAGTTTTGAATAAATAATATATTACCGCAGGCAGCAAATATGCGGTTAAC
>CAYSKC010000132.1:0-2786 GCA_964431615.1 uncultured Candidatus Saccharibacteria bacterium | reverse complement strand
CCGTCTGTTTCACCCTGCCATTTTTTCCAGGCATTGCTTATTGAAGCATATTTTAGTAAAAACAAATTCAAGTGTAGAACTGAAGATAAATATATTGAGGATTTTATCTTGAGAGGAGGAAAAAGATTGAGACCTGCTTTGTTTTATTATTCTTACCTTCTTTTTTCAAAAAAAACGACTCAGGAAATCTTGTATCTATCAATGTTATTTGAGTTTATTCAAACTTTTTTTTTGATACATGATGATGTGATCGATAGAGATATCATTCGAAGAGGAAAACCAACTGTGCATAAGATGTATGAAGCAGTTGCTAAAAAATCAAACTTCAAAGATGCAAAACACTATGGAATATCAATGGCAATAATTGCTGGAGATATTTCAATTATGCACATATTCAATATTATTGAAAATTCGAAAATTGATAATGAAAGTAAAATTAAATTATTTGGTACTATTACTCGGGATATAGTAACAACCCTTAGAGGGCAAATAGCTGATATTGAGATTGAGTACGTTGATAGATATGAAGAGAAGGATGTAGAAAATATCCAAATTTCAAAAACTGGTACTTATACGTTTTCTAGCCCAATAATTTCTGGAGCGATTCTGGGTGGTGCAAGTGAAGATAAGATATCACTCTTGAGAAAATTTTCTACAAGTGCAGGGATTGCATTTCAAATCAGAGATGATGTACTAAATATTTTTAAAGATGAGAAGGAAACAGGAAAATCAGTAGCGGGTGATATCTCAGAAGGAAAAAAGACATTATTAACTTTCAAATTTTTTGAAAATGCCAATAATACTCAGAAAAAAATATTCAAAAAACTTTTTGGCAAAAAGGTACTATCTAAAAAAGATGTAAATGAAGTTAGAAGACTCTTTGTTGAGACAAAAGCACTTAGATATTCTCTCGAAAAATTCAACAAAAAGATAAAATATTCAAATAAATTGTTGACAAGTCTCAAAAGTGTTGATAAAAATGCATTTGTGTTTATCAAAGATGTTCTTGTTTATTTATCAGATGAAATGGAAGAGATAAGTAGAATTTTTGATAAATGAATTTACAAGTCGAGTTAAATTCTTATTTTTATTCTTAATAATGCCTCTAATTCACAAAAGAAAGAATCAGCACGTAAAGATTGTACTTGAGAAGGCTGTAGAGCCATTAGAATCAAGCTTTGACGATTACGAAATTGATTATAAATGTTTCCCAGAAATCAATTTTGATGATATTGATACTTCAATTGATGTTTTTGGGTACAAACTCACTATCCCATTTTTTATTTCTTCAATGACCGGTGGACACAAATTCAGCAAAACAATCAATAAAAATATTGCAATTGCTTCACAAAAGTTTGGTGTGGGATTTGGTTTGGGATCGATGAGAATAATCAAAGAATATCCTGAAGTAGCTGAAACATTTATGGTCAAACAGTTTGCACCAGATGTGCCTGTTTTTGGCAATTTTGGAGTTGTACAATTAAACTATGGTTTTACGCTAAAAGATATAAAGACTATTATAGATAAATTATCCCTTGATGGAATTTTTCTTCATATAAATCCCCTTCAAGAAGCGATTCAGCCCGAAGGAGATAGGGACTATCGCGGAATTTTAAAAAAAATGGAAAATTTACTAAAAAAAATTGATGTTCCAGTGATAGTGAAAGAAGTTGGACATGGGATATCATTGGAGATGATAGAGAAACTAACAAGTATCGGAGTGAAGTGGGTCGATGTATCGGGAAAAGGAGGGACAAGTTGTGCATTGGTTGAAGGGTATAGGAGAGAAGATGGAGATATTTTATCAAAACAAAACATAGGAATGATTTTTGCTGATTTTGGGCATAGAACAGCTGATATACTTTTTGAAAATAAGAGTAATGATAAAATCTCACTTATAGCTGGGGGAGGAGTTAGAAATGGTCTACATATTGCAAAATCAATAGCAATGGGTGCAAAGCTTGCAACTTCTGCGAGTCCTTTTCTTTCAAGAGCAATTGAATCTTCAGATGGAGTTTATGAATTATTGTCTCTCTACAAAGAAGCGTTAAAAGTTGCAATGTTTGTAACAGGATCAAAAAATTTGCAAGATTTGAGCAAAGTCCCCGTTTCAAAAATCAGCCATTAAAAAAAATACTCATATGAATATTGATGAAATAATTGACAAAATTGATTCAGGTCAAATCAAATTGCATGATATCGAAAAATTTACATCCTATGATGAATCGGTAGATATCAGAAGAATGTATCTTGAAACAAAACTAAATTATAAATTTGAGTCAGTATCAAATTTTGTTTTCGATGCAGGAAAAATTTATGGAAGAAATTGTGAAAATTTGATTGGAGGAGTGTCGATTCCTGTAGGAGTTGCTGGCCCTATTAAAATACTTGGACAAAATGCACATGGAGAATATTTTGTACCCATAGCTACAACGGAAGGGGCTTTAATTGCTTCTGTAAATAGAGGTTCGAAGTTGATCTATATGGTTGGAGGTGTCAATGTCATCTCAAAATATGTAGGTATCACAAGAGCACCTGTTTATAAACTACCTTCACTCAGAAAAGCACATGAATTCATACAATGGTTTGAAAAAAATAAAGATATTGTTTACCAAATTGGAGACAATACTGATAATTTTTTAAAAGTTATAAAGTCTAAAGTATATTCAAATGGGAGATACGTCTGGATAAGGTTTAGCTTCAATACGAAAGATGCAATGGGTATGAACATGGCTGTTATTGCATCAAAAACAATGAGTGATTATATGATGTCTAAGTTTGAGGGA
>CAYSKC010000131.1:0-3317 GCA_964431615.1 uncultured Candidatus Saccharibacteria bacterium | reverse complement strand
AAAACGTTTTGAAAATTGACGTAACTAGAAACAATCCTGATGATGAAAATACCGATCCAAAACCAGTTACGAAAATCAGTGCTAGTGGATCAAAAACAGATTCTGGAATAAAAGTATCATGGGGTACAGAAGGAGTAGATGTAAGCAAAGGTTTCAAAGTTGCCTACAGTACAACAGACAATACACCAACGTATCCTGAGAACTCAGCACAATATGTCGATGGTGGAGCAAGATCAACAGTGCTTTCACTCAAAGACGGAAAGACTTACTATATTCGTGTATGTCAGTACAATGGTTCTGGTTGTGGAATTATCAGCAACACAGTGACAGTCACAGCCCCAACAAAAGTTGTCCCTACTCCAACCGAAGGAGTGAATAAAATTACACTTCTAAGTAATGGGAACGGAAATTTCTCATGGAAAGTAGATGGTTATTCAGAAAGTGGTTATAAATTGGTTTGGTCAAAAAATTCTGGACCAACATACCCAAATCGAAGCGGAGATTACTACAATTACTATTCAAATCCATCAACAATGAGTGGTTCGATTAGTGCAAAAGATGGAGATGGAACTTATTTTGTGAGAGTATGTGAATACCTTGGTGGCTCATGCGGTATGTATTCAAATGAAGTATCAGTAGAACTTGCCGGAGGTGAAGAAGGTGGTGTGAATTCAATATCGCTTAGAAGCAATGGTGGCGGAAGCTTCTCATGGACAGTTGATGGTTATTCAGAAAGTGGTTATAAGTTGGTATGGTCAAAAAATACTAGCCCAACATATCCATGCAGAGAAGGTGATAAGTACATATATAACAGTGATCCTGCACAAACCTCAGCAACAGTGAATGCATTCGATGGGTCGGGTACATATTATGTTAGAGTTTGTGAATATTTGGGTGGATCATGTGGAGTATATTCAAACCAACTTACAGTCGAGCTCTAGAGTTTAGTCAAAATTAAATCCAGAAGCTCTCTAGTTTCAAACTAGAGAGCTTTTTTGTAGCTTTCTAACATTGTTTCGACTTCATTCAAATCGCTTGTTTCCATTAATTTTGATCTCAAATCAACAGCACCTTCAAAACCGTTTACATAAATTTTGAAAAATTTCTTTAGTACTTGAAAATTTCCTCTCTCACCCCACGTTTCGAGGTACAATTTCACATGTCTATGCAATAATTCAAGTTTTTCTTCAGTTGATATGTCAAAAAACTGTATATTACCTTCAAAAATATATGGGTTTTGAAATACTCCTCTTCCTATCATAATTCCATCCAGTTCAAAATTTTTAGCAATTTTTCGTCCTTCTTTTTTGGAAAAGACATCACCATTTCCAATTATCAATGTTTTTGGCGAGATTTTATTTCTCAATCCAACTGCTTTTCCTATTTCGTCCCAGTTATTTATACCATCTGAGTTTTGAGTTGCTATTCTTCCATGTACTGTAAGTGCGGCAAGTTGAAATTTGAGAAGAAATGATAACCAATTTTCAGTAACTATACTTTTGAATCCAATCCTTGTTTTTATACTCACGGGAAGTCCACAGGAACCTTCTTTTGTTGCAATTATTATTTCTTCTGCAAGAGTTTGATTATTTATCAGGGCTGAGCAACAACCTTGTTTTATGACTTTTTTGACTGGACACCCCATATTTATATCAATTCCATCAAACCCCATCTCTTTCAGTAGTGTTCCTGCCTTCAAATAGTTATCAGGTTTTTTTCCCCAAATCTGTGCTATTATTGGTTTTTCTTTTTTGGTAAAACGAAGTCTTCTTATCACCTTTTCCTTTCCATTAGAAAATATCCCATCTACCGAAACAAACTCGGTAAAAAACAAATCGGGTTTTCCACAATCTGCAATAATTTGACGAAAAACCGTATCGGTTACATCTTCCATAGGTGCAAGCACGAAAAAGGGTTTTTTTAGATTATTCCAAATATTAGTCATTTTTTATTTCAAGATAGCGAAATCCTTGATCTTTATATACAACAATACTTCTGGCTAAGTAATACTGATTCTCTGATAAAACAACTTTCCAATTATTCGTTTCAAATATAATTACTTCCATAACCCAAAAGATTTTGATTTAGAAATTACTTAATTTCAATTATTTTTACTGTCACCATACTTATAATATATTAACTTAAATGATCCATTATCTTTTGTCCATCTATTTGTACCTATATTATGTTCTTGTTAAAGATTAACTGGTAATTTTGATGTCCTACCTACATAGATTTATCTATTTTTAATACTTTGAATGAAATATACAAAATACACCTTTTTTTTAATATTATTAAATAACAAAAATTGGGATAGGCAGACTCGAACTGCCAATCTCACGCACCCGAAGCCTGCCTGCTGCAGGCAGGCGTGTGCTCTAGCCAATTGAGCCATATCCCGTCGTTCAATTTCAAAAAACGAAATCCAAATTCCAACAAACTTTTGTATAGAGCAATGCAGGGTTTAGGGAAACCCTCACGATTTTTTGCTATCTTGCCAATGGAGAGATTTGCTCAAGAGATTCACAATGAGTTTACGAATTGTTGAAGCTCTTAGTCCTTCAAAATCCCACTTAGTGGGAATAGAAGGAAACCCTCACGATATTTATATATGCTTGCCAATGGAGGGATTTGAACCCTCACGGAGTCTCCCCCACTACGTCCTGAACGTAGCGCGTCTACCAGTTTCGCCACATCGGCAAATTAAATTAAAAACATGGTTTACTCAGTTTCCACCTTCGTGAACTTCGGTAGACTAAGATCTTCTAATCACGAAACGTGAAAAAATATCTTGAGTCGCCACATCGGCATTTTCTCTGTATTATATTATAAATATTGACATAAATTTCAAACAATTTTTTTAAGTTGGAAAAAAATCTAATACTTTATTTGTAAGTAATTTAAATAACAGTATTTAAATTACTTATACGTTCGAGTTAAGTATTTGGTTAGGAATCAAGTTATCTTTTTGAATATTTTGACCTAAACTTATCAAAAATCGAGGTTATTTATTTTTTATTAAGTGAGAAAATTGCAGAATAAAAAAAATCAGTATTATCAATAAAAACAATAATAATTCTCCTCCAATCAAATAAATGATAACTGATACCGATGCAATGATCCAATTCAAAATGAATATTGATAAACTGATGAATTTTTTATATTTAGTATTCTTTTGGATAAATAAAATTGTTGATAATGACAAAAGTATCAATACACATACAAATATAAGAAGTAAATTTTGTAGATTATATTTTTCATCAATAAATCCATCAGGTGTGACAAAGAAATGTAAAAATAAAATGACAAGAATAAAA
>CAYSKC010000130.1:0-3413 GCA_964431615.1 uncultured Candidatus Saccharibacteria bacterium | reverse complement strand
TGGGAAGGGGGTTTAAATTGATTGAATCGATCTCTCGAATGGGCATGATCTTTGATGAAGTGCTTGTTATAAATGCTCCATCAAATTCCAAAATATCATCAAGACTGATATTTATTTCCTCATACTTCCAACCATTTTCAAGGGCGACTTTCAGTACATATTTTCTTGTAACACCCAGTAGTATTTCCGATTCAAATGGTGAATAGAGGGTATGATCTTTGATACAAAAAAAATTTGTGCGTGTTCCTTCAGTTACAAAACCTTTGTTGTTTACAAGTAGTGAATCATACGCTCCCATTTCGAGCGCTTTTTTGTATGCCAAATAACTTTGAAGCATGTTCAGTGTCTTGGCTTGGGGAAACACTCGTTCAAAATTTGTGGTGATAAGTTTGGCCCCAGCTCTGAAAAGATTTTTATCCGGATATTTGGGATTGAAACAAAGCATATACAAATTAGCATCAATCCTTGTTCGTCCGCCAATAAGCATGATTTTGATATTATAACTTTCCTGCTTATTTGCCTGAATCAGTTTTGTGAGTGCATTTTCAACATAATCTTGTGAGAATTCATGCTCGAGTGAAATGATATTTGCGGAATTAAGAATCCTCTCAATGTGATCACTTAGAAAGAGAACTTTACCTCCAATCACGCGTAACGTTTCATATACACCATATCCATAAGCATATTCAATGTTTTCCAAGGAAATGACAGCTTGGGAAGTGGGCATGAGTTCACCGTTTATGCTAAAAAATTCAAAAGACATGAGATGAAGATAATATCATCAATTATAAACCAGAAAGGCAATAGAATTTTTGCAAAAAAAAACCGCCGACAAAAGTCGGCGGTTTGAATAACTAAAAACTATAATCAACCAAGTCCTGAAGATTCAGTAAATCCTATCCCTCCATCTTCAACAAGGACATTATATTCCGCGCGAGTTACTATTCCATCATCGAATATGTCGCTTCCAAGGTTATTCAATATTGCAAAATCAGACGAATTATCTATCAATGCATTTGCTTTTTGAAGTAATTGAGTATAGGTACCTGGTTCAAAATAATCAACTAAGTCAAATATTGAATAGTCGTGATAAGCAAGGACATAGTTATCTTGTGCAAAATTATATGCATCAATAAGATCTAATTCTATTTCTTCTATTGACAAATTCATATCTCCAAGATCATTATTGACGTAAGAGTATAGAAAGTCAGAACTAGCATCGTCCAATGAACTCTTATTATTGTCAAGGGCATTACCATAGTCTCGTAAAAGACGAGCTGCCTCAAATGCTGTGATATCAATATTTCGGGTTTCTGAATTATTATCGTGGTCAAAACGTATTGATGGATTATTTAGTTCTGCAACTGAAAGAATACCATCATTATTTGTATCAATTGACTTTTTAAAAGCTTTAACAACTATATCGTCAAAGATACTATCATAACCCCCTTCTGGGATGGAAATTGTCATATAAGTAAACTATTTAATATATAAACTTTGGACAGCAACTAATTATACCATAAAAGACCTATAGAATGCAACTTATTATTATAAATTGAATTAGAGTGAAGAACATGAACGTATGAATTTATTTCAAGATAATGGAAACCTTGACTTTTAGGCCAAGGATGAGCCTGTCGCAAGCTCAAAGCAAACACAATACTTTCGCATTTATGCCGAAGTAGTTTATTTGAAAATGATCACTGTAGAAAGCCTATAAGATTATTTCGGTTATTATTTTAATAATTCACCTTTTGTTATATCATTGCATTTATTGTTTACTTGGTACTTGTTCATGGTCGAATCTCATAAAATAAAGTCAAAAAATCTGAATCTTTTTCATATATCAAAACTATTTGAGCTTCCAAATTTTTGGCTTCCGTATATTTACATTTACCTTTCGGAATACAAGCATCTTCCGCTTGCACAAGTATTTTTTCTATTGGGTCTTCAGGAATTTGCACTGATATTTCTTGAACTTCCAACTGGGGTAGTTGCAGACAAAATTTCCAGAAAATTTTCGGTTGGACTTGGGTATATTGTTACTTTTCTTCCACTAGCACTTCTACCATTTGCAAACAATTTCTGGACATTTTTTGTGCTATTGTTTATTAAAGCAATGGGTAGGGCATTGGTGTCGGGTGCTGATACCTCTCTTCTTTATGACACGCTTTTGGATCTAAAAAAGGAAGAAAGATATAAAAATGAATTGAGCAAAGCAAAGTCTTTGACGTTTGGTTTTACGGCTTTATCATTGTTTTTATCTGGTTTTATAGCATCTTTCAATATCGATCTTGTGTTTATGCTACCTCTTCCTTTTGCTCTGATTGGTGCAATTGCAATGTTTCTTATGAAAGAACCTGAGATTTCAGTTGAACAAAAGAGATTTCAGGAAAAAAATTATTTCAAACACGCGTGGAAATCTTTCTTCAAGGTCTTTAGAGTTAAATCTTTGATTGTGCCGATTTTGATTTTTGCAATTGTTGAAAGTATTGCAGTTCAGCTTAAATACATCTATACGCCTTTCTTCGCATCACTTGAAACTGAACTTTCTGCCATGGGTGGAATTGTGAGTATTTTTTATGTAGTGAGATCAGTATCTGCTTTTGTAAATTCAAAAATCAAAGCTCAAGATGAAGCTAAAATTTTGATTGTTAGCACATTTATTTCTATGATTTCTTTCGTCCTTATTGGTATCTTTGTAAATCCAATATTTGCTATTGTTTTGTTTACGATAGAAGTTTTTGCAGAAAGTGTTTCTGTCCCAGCGATAGGTCATTCTATTCATAGAAAGCTTGAAAGCTCCAACAGGGCAACATCTATGTCCTCAATCAACCTTGTTTGCAGTATATTTGCATCGTCAATCATTTGGGTATTTGGTGCTGTTTCTGAAGTTTCTGATATCCGGTATGCAATCTTTTTTATTTCTTTTTTGTATTTGATTTCATTTTTTCTGAGCAATATTTTGTTCAAAAGAAGGATTTGTAGACACCTAAGTTGATTTTTTTTTAAAATTATTCTAACCATTGTTGCTCCAGCTCAAGAGTTATTCTCCAATAATAATTAAGACAAAACTCCAATACCTGATGTCACGATTTGAATATAGAATGTTTGAGTACAAATAAAGTTAAATCTACTGATTGATACTTTGTATGTAATATTCAACAAACATTGCGAAATCATAAATATTGATAAACCCATCGTTGTTTGAGTCAGTATAACCGTAGGAATTTGGTGTTTGTGAAGAAGGTTTGATGCAGTAATTATTGTAAACTTCCCTAAAGTGGGTAAAGTCGCTGATATCAAATTTATTGTCCATATTTGAATCCATAACTCCACATTCAATAGCTGATGTCTCATTTAAATTTTGAAGAAGACCAGCTATCCATTGCAAAAAGCAAAACTGATACAAT
>CAYSKC010000129.1:0-3416 GCA_964431615.1 uncultured Candidatus Saccharibacteria bacterium | reverse complement strand
CCCCTTTTGTGAACCTCTCCAACATTGTGGTAAAATTGAAAAATCTTTATTAATGTTATTGTGTTTAGATGAACAAACCAAAAAAAGTTGCAAAAAAGAAAAGGAATATTACCAAAGCAAAGGGAAATAAACAATCCAAACCAGGTAATAAAGTCAGATACCGTTAATATTCGCTTATTATTTCAAATTACTTGAACACTCAGGGTGTTTTGAAGGTCAGAGAAAAAATTTGAAAAGAAAAAGTGTATGATATTGGAATTCTGTCACTTCGAGTTCATGAATATATCTAGTGAGCTTGTTATGTTGAATAAAATGGTATCATCTCTCTATACTTCCATTTCGACCAAGTCTCAATGTCAACTCAAGATGACAAATATTAAACCTATTATTTCAACAATACTTGAGATGAAAGGCTTGCTGTATTTCATTTAGGATTTCAATTCAACATTCCAAATTTTCTTTATGCATTATCAACGATTTCAAGTACTCGCTTTCCGAAAAATACAAGGAGATAGGATGATCTGCTGATTGACCCAGTGTAGACAAGATATCAAGCTTTGTGTTGTTTTGGTTTGATGCTTTCTTGAGCAATTCCTTCAATTCTGCTTGTGATAAATACTGAGAACAACTAGATACTACAAATACTCCTCTATTGTTTACCAAATTCATAGCTGATTTAAATATATGATGATAGGCTTTCAATCCCCTATCTTTATATTTTTTGCCTTTTATGAGTGCTGGAGGATCCACAAAAACAATATCATATTTTTCATTTTTATTTTTCTCCAGCCAATCAAAAATATCAGCTTTTTCGAAAGACTGTGTCTTGAGAGATAATCCGTTTAGTTCTGCATTGATTGCAGCTATATCTAGTGCTCTTTCAGAAATATCTACATTGTGCACACTTTGAGCTCCATTTTTGAGTAGATAAACAGAAGTTGCTCCTGTATACGAAAATAGATTTAAGACTCTTTTTCCTTCAATCAAATTTTTCAAACCTATTATTTCTTTTCGAAGGTCTTTTTGATCTAAATAGAATCCTGTCTTTTGCCCTTCTTCAAAATCGGTTACAAATTGATATCCGTTTTCGAAAAAAGTTGTTCTTTCTGAAACATTACCATAAATAATACCCACGACCTCATCAAGTTTTTCATAGCTTCTTGCAGGTAAGTTGCTTTTATTGAATATACAAGTAGGATTATATAGACTTATAAGTGCTTTCGATATATTTTCTATCTCACTATCTATAAACCGTGTTGAACTTTGAATTACAAAAACATTATCATATCTATCAATAACCAAACCCGGCAAGGAATCTGACTCCCCAAAAACAAGCCTATATCCAGTAGTCTCATTTTGCTTTCCAAATCCGAACAAACATCTTCTATTTTCAGACTTTGACAATTTTTCTCTCCACCAATTTTCAGACGGCTTGTCAACTTCGCAAAATTCAAAAACCCTAACTGAAATAATTGAATTTTTTGAAAACGATCCTGAAGCCAATATTTTCCCCTCAGAATTTTCGATTTGTACCCATTCACCATCCTCAATATCATTTTTGATCTTTAATGATTCAGCATATATCCAGGGGTGTTTTGTATTTATCAAATGTTCTTTGTTTTGTTGAAGCTGCAGTTTTGGTATCATTTAAATAGTGAATAAAGAAAATAAGAATTCAAATTGAAATTGCGTTTGTCTCTGTTGAGAAATTTTGTTGTAATTATTGATATACTAAACTTCAATTGTTAAATTATACCTAAATTATTTGTTGAATGTGGAATTAGCAGAAGAATTAGAAATAGTAAAAAAAGCAAAATCTGATATCAAATCTTTTGACGATATTTATAGATATTATCTTCCAAAAATACTTGGATTTTGTATCAATCGAATACCAAACAAAGACATAGCAGAAGAAATAACTAGTTCTGTCTTTTTTGATGCCGTGAAGTCGATCTCAAAATTTGATACTACCAGAGGAATAAGTTTTGGATCATGGTTATATCGAGTAGCACACAACAGGATTGTTGATTATTTCAGATCATCATCCAGAAGACAAACTGTAAATATCGAAGAAAATGATCCTGGCTATAATGAAGATTTTGAAGCCAATCTTCAAAAAATTGAAAATCAAAAGAAGATATCTATTGTTATGTCACAATTAAATAAAAGGTACCAAGAAGTATTATCACTCAGATACTACTCCGAATTATCAAATGATGAAATCGCAAAAGTTTTGAAAACAAACAATGTTGCAGTTTTGATACATAGAGCACTCAAAGCTTTTCAACAAAAATTCAAAAAGATTTATAAAGATAGTGAAATATTTGATCTATTTTGACGATATTCTAAGTAATAATGAAGAAAGATAGTCAAAACCAAAAAATAAGTGCAGAAAAATTCTTCTCTGATTATAGGATCCAGATCGGGGATGATTTGCATTTAGATGAGAAATTTGCAAATTCTCTAGGTCAGAAACTTGCTTCGTTACATTTAGATAATATTAGTCACAAAACCATGAGTAAGCAAAAACCTATGTTGGGAACAGCACTCCTCTTTGGTGGAGGGGGAGCTTTTCTTGCCATTGCTGCAGTATTTTTACTGCTAAATGTCTTTGGAGTCATAAAATTTCCTGCTATCAATAGAACATTGGGTAGCGAACTTGCATATACAGAAGGTAGCGTCGAGTACAAAACTGATGCTGGTTGGATGGATGCTAGTGAAGGTTTGGTTTTATCTCAAGGGAACTCTCTACGGGTTCTTGGGGAAGGAAAAGCAATTTTGAATTTAGATGATGGAAGTGTTGTTAGATTAGACAATGAAACTACTATCACACTTGCAAGTTTAGATTCAAATAATATTCAAATTTTGAACGAAAAGGGTGTTGTCTACACAAGAGTTGCAAAACTTGATAGAGATTTTGATGTTGTTGTAGAGGATTCTACATATAGATCATTAGGTACTGCCTACAAAACTATAAATATGGATGGGAAAAAAGGAGTAAGGGTATATGAAAGTGCTGTTGAAGTCATAATCAAAGATCAATCAGGAGTTAGAGTTGAGCAAGGTAAAAAATACTTCGAAATAGATGAGTCAGATAAAGACAATGAAAAAATGGTTGTTTTGATGACAGAAGACGAAATCAAGAAAGATAATTTTGCACAATGGAACAAAGAAGAAGACAAGAAAATTGATGAATACAAAAATAAACTCGGCGTACTCGAAACAACAGAGGAAAATTTACCATACTTAGAAATATTATCTCCAGGACTATCTTTTGAGACAACTGACGAAAAAGTTGTTGTAAAAGGAAAGGTTGATTTAGAGTCAATACTTAGTGTTGGAGAAGTTGAGAACGTCGAGCACGACGAAACATTCGAAATTGTGGTAGATGTACCTATTGGTAATTCTCAAATAAT
>CAYSKC010000128.1:0-3469 GCA_964431615.1 uncultured Candidatus Saccharibacteria bacterium | reverse complement strand
GTCAGAATTGCAGAAGGTGATTTGTCAGCTGTAGACGCAAACTTGGCAAAGGCACAAGATCAAAACTCTATCGAAATTCTCAAGAATAACTTATCTTCTATGCAGTTGGACGTAGATTTTACAGACAATGAGAAAAACAGAATAGTCAAAATAGCTGAAAACAATGTTGATAGAGCAGAACTGCAACTTGATTTAAATGAGACAAATCTTGATTATGCTGAGGATGAGGAATATGATGTAACTATTGAAGTATCGGAAGCCAATGAAGACATACAAGAGCTTATTGGTCCTGAAAATCTTGCTCTTGCTGAATTACAAACAGATTTGACCACAATTCAGCTTGACAAGAATTATGAAATACAGGATATTTTGACTGATCAAGCAGTGATCGATCTTCAAAATACTAGACTCAATTCCGAAAGTCAGACAGAACAAGCAATTACGACCCTAGAAAAACTTCAAAAACAACTTTCGAATTCAGAATTACAGTTGAATCAGGGCTCAAATTTTCGAAATTTTGATATCAAATCTCTGACAGGTCAAAAAACCAGAGCATTAGGGTCTTTGGATCTTGCTAGATATTCATTATCAAAAGCCAAAATAATTGCTCCCTTTGATGGAATCATACTTACAATGCCATTCAAAGAAGGTGAACAATTTTTTGGAGGACAGATGAATGGTGAAGTAATATTGTCGGATAATGGAAAACTCATTGTAGAAGTCGATATAAACGAACTAGATATTTTGAATATCAAAATTGATCAAAAAGCTTTTATTGAACTTGATGGGCTTTCTGGTCAAGAATTTGAGGGTAGGGTCACAAAGATTTCTCCCGGACCCAAAATCGAAACTGGGGTAATTTCGTACCCTGTTGAAATATCTTTTGAAACAGATCAGAATATTCTACAGGGAATGACAGCAAATATTGATTTTGTTACTGACGAAAAAAAAGATGTTTTGGTACTTCCGCTTGTTGCTCTGCAAAATATTGATGGAAAAAATTTGGTGAAAGTGAAGAATGAAAATAAGGTAGAAGAGAGAGAAGTCGAGATTGGTCTTGAAGGAGATACTGAGATTGAAATAGTAAATGGCTTGAGTGAGGGAGAAATTGTACTTTATTAGTTTTTTTATATGGAATTTCTGGAATTTATTGACTCTAAGCTCGTTTATGCTATTATCGGTGTTTCGGAAAATCGAGATAAATGGGGAAGAATGCTTTACGAAAAACTGAAAGAGCCTGGTTTCAAAGTGATTCCTGTCAATCCAAAACATAAATTCATAAACTCAGAACCTTGTTATCCAAACTTATTGGAAATCCAAGAGAAAATAGACGTGGTCATAACAGTAGTCTCTCCTGATATTACAAGTAGAGTAATTGATGAAATGATCAAGTTGGGTATTCAAAAAATATGGATGCAACCTGGGTCTGAGTCAGATGGTGCTATTCAATTGTGCAAAGACAAAAATATTCAATACATAGCAAATGCCTGTATGGTTGTTGATGGACTAAAGACTCAATGGTAAGAGCAAAAATATAATTTTCAACGTATTTTCAAGTTCTAATTTTCATTTTCTTTGGTATGTGGCTTTTGGAAAGTTTTGGAATGTTTTTGAGTTCTATTGGTTTGTATCTTTTCATACGTTGGGCAAAAGATTTGAGAATTCATAGAGATATTGTTTCACTTTTTATGTTTGGTGTGCCAGCATTTATATTTGGTGTAATAGCTTTTCTCAAAAATGAGTTGGAGATCGATCACGGTATGATTCTTTTGATTTTTGTGGTTTCTTTTTTCCTCTCATATTTAGGAAACAAATATTCACTCAAAGCACTTGAAGAGTCACCAAATCAAGGATATAGTTTGATTATTCAGAAAAGTTACGCCATTTTTACGAGTATTTTGTCGGTATTTATTTTCAACTCGGAGTTATCTGTTGCAAAATTTGTTTCAATATTAATAATCATAGGATTTCTTTATTTGGTAGTAAGTGGCAATGGCAAAAAAATAGGAATAAAAAAAATGGGGAACTGGGTTTTTTATTCTGTAATATGTTTTTTGATATATGGCATACTTTCTTTGGTCGCAAGATGGGTAGGAATAAATGGAATTGAAGCAATATCTTGGACTTTTTATCTAAGTTTCTTTACCTTTCTTTTTATTCTGATAGATTTTATTTTCAAATACCAAACATACAATTTCAAATTATCAAACAAATCTCTTATATCACTTATTTGTATAGGAATTTGGGCTTCTTTGTTCTTTATTTTTGTACAATATGCAAGAGTTGATTCTCCAAATGTTGGATATCCAAACGCAATCAATGTAGCATCAAATGCATTTTTGACTCCACTTCTAGCATTATTTTTCAAGGATAAATTAGATCGAAGAAAAGTGATAGGAGTGATAGGAGTCACAATAGGATTATTTTTTTTGGTAATACTTCCATGAGAAAGTTCAAATTTTCAAAATTAGTAAGAGATAGGGTAGTTGAAAAAATTGAGGAAGGTAACGGAATAGTACAAAAGAGAATTCTTAATGAAACAGAATTCCGCAAAGAGCTTTTTTTGAAACTGATTGAAGAGGCAACAGAGATGTCTCATGCAAAAGAATCTGATATAGAATCTGAATTTGCAGATGTTTATGAAATAATCCAGTTGGTCAAAAAAGAGCTTGGTTTAAATGACAATACATTAACTCATTTGATGAGAGAAAAACAAGAAAAAGCCGGAGCTTTTGATGACAGAATTTACATTGATTATGTTGAAGTTCCTGAAGATTCTAGCTGGATTGAGTATTACTCAAAAAACAGAGAGAGGTATCCCGAGATAAAAAATTAATTATTTATGGAGATTTTTTGAGATTTGGAAATGAACTCAATTTTGGTTGTAGAAGTTTGAAATATAAGAGATAAACAATTGTGAGTGAGAGAACAAAGGAAACAGTACCATATATCGGGTTATTTAGTGTATTTATGAACATAGATGGAGAAGGCAATGTAGAGTTTGTGTAAGAAACAAATAGGACCGCAAATAAATTATTAGCAATATGCATCCCAATTGCAAATTCAAGACTTTTATCTCTCAGTGTAACAAAAGAAAGAAAAGCCCCAATACCGAAGATGTTTATGAAATAATATATTTTGTATAAAAGAGAAGTTGATATAGCCTCTGTATTTGATAAATGAGCTAAAAGAAAAAATAATCCAGTTAGAAGTACCAAAACCCATTCTTTCTTAATTTTCAATCCAAACCACTGAATCATATATGCACGAAACAATAACTCTTCAGTGGTAGCTTGAATAATAGTAAAAAATATTGCAACAGGTAGAAATTCTAGCCATTGACCAAAGTCAAAAGTGAATTTATACGCACCTGGGAAAATAAGTATTTCTACAACGGATGTAAGAAAACCAGCGATCAAAATCCAAAGAAAAAAACCAATTAATATCTTCTTCCAATTAATTGATTTTA
>CAYSKC010000127.1:0-3485 GCA_964431615.1 uncultured Candidatus Saccharibacteria bacterium | reverse complement strand
AATAATTAATGTGAATTACGAATTGAATAGAATTACGTTTATTAAAATACAGCAAAACTTTAGTTTTCGTCAAAGTCATCAATATTTAAATCAACCGGTACTATAATGATTTCTTTCTTGTCAATTTTTTCATAAATTCCTTTATCGATAGAAATTTTTTCAAATGAATCAAAGACTTTGTTTATAATTTCTTTTTCTAAACTTGTCCCTTCTGATTGAGTGATTAGAGAAAGTCCTTTGGATATTTCTGGAAGATAATTTTTGTAATGTTTCATCAAAACATCTGCCCTAACTGTCATATAACCAGTATTCCATAGATATCTCCAAGACATCAGAAATTTTTTGGCATGTTCTAATTCTGGTTTTTCTTTGAAATCGACCATCTCAAAAGCAATTTTTCCATTTCTTTCTTCAAGTACTTTCCCTATTTTTGCATAACCATAATTAGTTGCAGGATAAGTTGGATTGACCGCAATGAGAACAATTTTTTTTGAGTTATCTGCAATTTGTTCTGTTATTTTCAAAGCCGAGATCAATTTGTGTTTGTAGTTCACTGGGTGATCAGAATATGCAATTGTTAGTATCTCTTCTGGATTTTCTTTACTAATTTTTTCAAGAGCAAGTCCTAGGGCTGGAGCGGTTCCTTTGGCTTTTGGTTCGCTCATGATAACTGCCTTAGTTCCTACTAGTTTTTCTATGTCCTTTGTAAGATCAATTGGAGTTTGAATATAAAGGTTTCCATTTGAGAAATCATCAAACATTTCTACACACTCTTCAATAAGTGTTCTGTTTTTGTTTGGTGCTAAATCGAGACTTGTATTGTTGGCTAGGATAACTATTTTCATATGGTAATTATTAATCTTTTTTTTGCCAGTCACGTAATATTTCTAAAGCTTGATCCCCGATAGTGTTGTAAAGATCCATTTCAATGTATTTTTTAAACTCATTATTCAGTTCTCCATTGAATGCAACGATTTTTTTTGCGTTGAATTCACATCTTGCTTTATTAGCTCCAGCGGTGTAGCACTTCAAAATAGCGTCGGTACCTGATTTTCTAATTTCTATATACATATCCTCAAATTCCAAATATGTTCCATCCCCTACAAAATAAATTTGTGTTAAATTTGAAAAATCAACTTCTGGTATGGCAGTTTGGAGTATTTTTTTTGCATTCTTCAAGGTCAACTTTTTTTTTCGTAACGCAATTGCGATTGATAGGAAGAAACTGTCAATTTGATCTCTTAATTTTTCTCCCTTGTCTTTTTCAATTTTTAAACTATCCATGTCAGGATTTCCTTCGTTATAAAGTTTACGGTCAATCCTAAGATCATACTGCCATTTAATATTAAATTTCTCAAAAATCTCAGCTAGATAGTCTGATATTAGAATATCTTTCTTGTGAAGTTTCGAAACCATACTTGTAAGAATTAAACAGGCTTCTGCAGCGCTTTTCTCACGCATTGCGATCGCTATTCTTCCACTATCTGACTTTATTAAGTTCTCGGGACCAGTAATCATGCCTGCACTTTCTTCTCCCGCAAAAATTAAACGGGGGTTAAATCCAAGTTTTATATTGTTACCAAAAATGTCCTCAATCACTACCTCTTTTTGAGGATTTTCAATGATTTGTTTTTCAACTTTTTTCATAATGTTTGCGATCTCTTTGAATCCAACCGGAACACCAATTGATTTAACATTTCTATTTTGTGCCCACTCAAACCAACTTCTAGCTGAGGCAGTTGTACCTATTATGAACCTTGGGTGATTATCTAGAACCTCTTCTTTGGCAAGTAACTCATAGTGATCATTCATTACTAACAAAAAGGTTTGATTTGGCATATAAAAACAGAATATTTTTTCTGAATTGATGTCAAAATGTCTTATGCCAAGTTTGTCAAGAACTGACTTTTTGTGTGAGCTTTCAATTTGTCCTAATACAATCCTATCTCCATCAGGGTCAAACATAATAGTCACGTGCCCAATATCTTTGTTTGCAAGAAGTTGTTGGTAACCAACTGTTTCAATAACTTCTCTGATAGTTGTATCACATCCCCAATCAAAGAATTGTTTTTGATTTGTAATGGGGTTGAGCATTACTTTTCCAATTCCGTGGAAGAAAGGATCTTCTTCGGTATTATTCCAATTATTAGCTCCAATTCCCAATTTTTCAAAAATTTTCGGCATGATTTGATACATACAGCCTCCTACACACTCATACATGATATCAAGCCCATCATTAACTTCTTGTTTGATAAGTGATATATCTTGGTTGCTGATACTTCCTTCTTTCAAATATTTGACGTACTCATCGACTCCGTCAAAATCTTCAAGTATGAGATCAGAATCTGAAGCAGCAAATTCAATGTCATAACCTCTTTCCTCTGCTTCACGCAATATTTTTTCAATTTTGTCAATAAATCTTATTGACATTTCTGGTAGGAATTGACTTCCTTGGTTATCGAGATCTTTTGTTGCTATTTTTGAACTCATTGCATGGCTACTTGTCACGTATTCTCCTCCATCAAAATCATGCTTAAATATTAGGTATGAAATCATCCAAATTGCTGTTTTTTTTCTTTGCAGAGGAAGATGTGTAACAATACCTTGTGCAGCCTGTATCCTTGAGATAATTTCAATGTATTTTTCTGTATTGTATCGGACTTCTCCACAACATAATTTATGGATTGTTCTTGTGGTGATATCTTCTTTTAGAACTAATGCTTTAGCCAGAGTGGCAAGTGCAATGCCAATGTAATTTATTGGGTATCTTGTATCCCAAGGATACAAAACATTTTGCAGTCCTCGAATACCTGCTGTTGATACCAAACCTTCTTTTTTGTAGTTTTTAAACCATTTCCAGAGATCCCATTTTTTTATCAACTCTCTAGTGAGTGTGAATTTAAACTTATCTTTATTGTTTAGATCAAAGAATAAGTTATCTCTAATTTCTCTTGGTGTATTTGATTCGATCTGTTCAAAATAAATTTTTCTGAAATGTTCAATTTCTTCTCCCTTAATATCCTCACTCTTTGTGATCATAATTATTTCCAATAATAATAGTGAAAAATTGATTTGTCGTATGGAATCTTCAATAAATTTAAGATTGAAAAAAACATCTCAATTATTTCAAGATTTTGATTATTTTTTTTTATCGATATATATTTAGGTTTGCAAAATTCAATTTTGCTGACTTTACCTTAGTTATCTTTGGTTTCAACAACAGGTGATGTTTTTTCCTGTGAGTCAGTTTCCTTTCTTTTCATAATCATTTTTATAAGAAGGTAAACAAGTAGTCCAAAAATAATCAAAAATAAAGGTAAACATATAAACCAATATTTCACTATTACAACTCCCCCAAGAACTATCACTGCAGCTAGTACCGCCCCAATAAACCCTGCTATGCCCTTTGCCATTTTTCCAACTACTGGGATTATATCTATAATTTCAAGAAGAGGAGCTAGAAATGCTCCAAATCCTCCAGCAAG
>CAYSKC010000126.1:294-3497 GCA_964431615.1 uncultured Candidatus Saccharibacteria bacterium | reverse complement strand
TGTTTTTTTGGAATATCTTTCTCCGTTTTGTTTGTGCAAAAAAAATGATTCCGTTGGACAGATTTCTGGGTATTCCAAAAGACATGTTTGATTGACGATTGCATCGTGTATTTCACAAAAATCGCCAGAATCCATGTTTACGTTATCTGAATATGGCTTATAATTTTTGTGATCAGATAAGCACTCGGTAATTTGCCCGTCAATAGTTGCGTAAAGTGGACTTGGTGCTGCAATTCTATCGTGTGCTGTGAGATATAAAAGTGCTTTTCCACCAAAACCGTTTTTCTTATATCTAGGTAGGTTCGAAAGCATCTTGCTTCGTGAATAAATAATTGTTCCAAATCTGTCAACAACTTCTTGTTCTGTTAAAGGATCACCTTCATTCTCTCCCCAGATGGGTGGTTCATAAATGACAATCTGTTTTAGTGGTTTTGTAAAAATTATCGCATTTGTTTGTGAAAGCAGACTTGAAAAGACGATTGTAGTAATTGCAAATATTTTGATAATCTTCATGGGAAGGCAGTAAAAATTTAAAAAACAACTCCAAGATCTGTTATCTTGTTTTTGAATTCTTGAAAACTAGTAAATAAAAATGTTTCAATTCCAAGCTTTTTTGCTGTTGTGAGTGTTTCCTCCTTGTCATCTGAAAAAAATATCTCATTTGTTTTAACTTGTGATTTGTAGATCAGAAAGTCAAATATTTCCTTTTCGGGCTTTAGGTATCCTATTTGAAAAGAAATAACTTGAACATCGAAATAGTCAAGAAAATGAAATTTCTTTTGTAATGTATCAATTCTCGTCTTGAAATTGTTTGTACAAATACAGGTTTTATAACCCTCTTTTTTTATTTCTTTTACATATTCTACTACTTCATTATTTGTTTTATAAGAGTCTGAAAGAAGTTGGGAGTATTCTTCAATGCTCAGATTGAGTCCAAATGACCTGTTTACATATGCCCAGTATTCTTCTTCAGTTTGTTTTCCTCGTTTGAACTTTTGCATTTTTTCTCCGTGAAATACTTCATCTGTTGTTGTATCTGTTTTTTTGATTTTTTCAACTTCTTTTTTGAAAGTTTTGAAGCTGTCAGATGTAAAATACACTCCATCCATGTCGAAACAAATAGCTCTGATCATAATCAATTTCATTAATAAGTACAAAAAATAATAACATTGTATATAGAGAAAGATTAGAGAATAAATGTTAAAGAACGAATAAAACCATAAGCAAAAAATTAAAACAAAGGTTCAAGACTAATAAAGATCAATGAAAATTTTTCTCTTGTATTGGCTGTTTTCATGTGGAAGATTGAGTTTTTTTTGCTGAGATACAAGCAAGGTATGTTGTAATTGGGACAGCTAGGATCAATCCAATACTCCCGACCAATGTCCTGACAATTTCTGTGGCAATTGGTTCTAAACTGATAAGTTGATCAATAGGCCTTGGGTCATTCATGAATAGTATCAAAAGAGGAAGAGATGCTCCTGTGTAGACAAGTATCAAAGTATTGATCATAGATGCTATGTGATCTTTTCCGATTTTGATTGATTTGGAAAACAACTCTGAGAAAGAAATATCCTTTTTCAGTTCATGAAGTTGGTAGACGATTGAGGTCTGTGAAACGGTGATATCATCCAATACTCCCAGTGTTCCTATGATTATCCCACTAAGGAGCAATCCTTTGAGGTTATATTGAATATCTCCAAAAGTCTGCAAAAACAAGGTTTCTTCATCAGCTGTTCCAGTCAAATGTGTCAGGTTTACAAAAATAACAGAAAGAATCCCTGTCAAAATCAGTGCAACTAATGTGCCCAGGATCGAGACCGTTACTTTTTTATTGAATCCATGTGAAAGGTAGAAGGTAATTGGAATAATGCCAATAGACGCGATTATTGCAATAACAACTGGATTATGTCCAGCCTGAATTTGGGGCAATACAAATGCAAAAAGTATAACGAAAGATAGAAACATAGATATTATTGAGAAAAAACCTTTTTTGGATCCAATAAGCAAGGACAAGATTACAAACACAATAAATAATACTGTTATTCCTGGGGTTCTGATGAAGTCAGTGATATAAAAAATGTCATTATCTTCAAAATCTTTTGTATACTCTATTTGTACTTTGTCTCCCTTTTTGTATTCAATAACTTGGGCGAGTAGTGTTGAACCATTCTCAACAACTATTTCTTGACCTTGAAAGCTACCATTAGTGACAAAGATTTTAAGTTTTTGATATTTTTGAGTTTGATCTCCAAAACTTATTTCTTTGTTTTCTAGGACTTCAATAATTTTTCCTTCCAAAGTTTCTGATTTAGGAATTTCAAACTCATAGGTTTCTATTGGTTCAATTTCAGGTGGGATTTCTTCTATAGAATATATGTCAAGATCTTCAGATTTGTCTATCTGTGCTGAGGCTGACAAAGGAAATATCCAACAACCCAAAAATACAAATAATATTGTATAGAAATACTTCATTGTATTTATTCAGTAGTGTAAATTATTTCTTGTACAATTTTGATTCAATCTCTTTTTTTGTCAATTTCTTTGTACAGAAAAACCAATCATAACACTTCATATTTTTTCTATCTTCCATTCTTTCTTTTGCGACTCCACAAGAGCCAGCTGTGGGAACAATTACGTCATCTCCTGGTCTCCAGTCTGCTGGGGTTGCTATTGAAAATTCATCTGCTGTCTGAAGAGCTTCTATGATTCTTTTAATCTCATCAAAGTTTCGTCCAGTTGATAGAGGATAGTATAGAATTGTTCGGACAATCCCCTTTGGGTCAATTACAAATACAGCACGGACTGCCTTGGTATTGCTCTCTCCAGGTTGGATCATGCCATATTTTTTTGCAACTTCCATAGTAATATCCTCAATTAAAGGAAATTTTACTTCGATATTTTTCATACCTTTGTACTCAATTTTTTCTTTGATGGTTCTAAGCCATGCAATGTGGCTATATAGTCCATCAACTGAAAGACCAACCAATTTACAGTTTAATTTTGTGAAATCCTTTTCCATGCTTGCAAATGTCATAAATTCGGATGTGCATACAGGTGTAAAATCTGCTGGATGGCTAAACAAAATTACCCAACTTCCTTTGTACTGTTCTGGAAATTTAATCTTCCCTTGTGTAGTTATGGCTTCGAAACTTGGTGCTTTCTCTCCGATTCTTGGCATTGAAACACTTGTATTTTTTTGA
>CAYSKC010000126.1:0-284 GCA_964431615.1 uncultured Candidatus Saccharibacteria bacterium | reverse complement strand
TTCCATTATTTGATATTAAAAAAAATTAATTAATTGAATTTTGTATTTCTAATTCTATATTAGCATCAAATCCAGAATATGCCTTTCCTCCTGCAATAATTATCGGGTAATATCCGTAATTTGTAGATACTCCAACGGAGGTGGGATATATTTTCTTGTATTCGTTCAAAAGTGTTGAAAAATTTGAGTCAGTATTGAGGTGTTCTTCATACACGATTTTATTTGTCTCAAAAAAATTCAAGGCATCAAGGCACATTGGTCCTGTATTGTTGTGAAATATGACC
>CAYSKC010000125.1:0-3557 GCA_964431615.1 uncultured Candidatus Saccharibacteria bacterium | reverse complement strand
AAAAGATCTCAAAATTTTGATACGAAAATCTTAACTTAACTGGGCAAGACCCTAAATCAAATATGTAAAATATAAGCATGAAAATTAGAGATTTGTTTGTGCCTACAAAAACGAATAAATTCAAGGCTGTATTGCTTAGAAGCGAATCAATTGCATTGATTACTGTATTTGTATTTGTGGCAAACCTTTTACTTCCAAATTTTTATTTAGGAGAGGTCTCTGCTGAAGTAGATCTGAATTCACTTGTTTATGCCCACAACAAGGAAAGGGGAAAGTTTAATCTAGATCCACTTGTTTTGAATTCAAAGCTTATAGAATCAGCCACCAATAAAGCTGAAGCAATGATTGAAAGTGATTGCTGGGATCATTATTGTCCTATTCCACCAGGGGTCAGCCCATGGAGGTGGTTTGATGAATCAGGATACAAATATGAAACCGCAGGTGAAAATCTTGCTGAGGGTTTTTCCGAGAATGATATTTTGGTTGATGCATGGATGAATAGTCCTACACACAAAGAAAATATACTCAAACCTTCGTTTCGGGAGATGGGAATTGGATTTGCGTATGGTGACTACCAAAATATCAAAAATAATACTGTAGTTGTAGTTCACTTTGGGTCTGAACAGGCAAGTCCGATTGTTGAGAATATTCAGATTGAAAGAATATTTGATAAGGAGGATGATTTTGTTATTAACTATCCATCAAGTGGAAGCATAATTTCACCTCTTAATTTTCGAATTGAAGGATTTGTGACTAAACCTGTTTTTCGTATTGAACTTTGGACAAATGAAAAGTTGATAAATGAAATTGAAATGCAAGGTGAAAATTTTGTATTCAAAGATATCCCAACTTCATTGACAGAGGGTGAGAATATCTTGAGTGTGAAAGGTTTTGACGAAGAAGGTGAATTGGTTGGTGAATCAGAAGAGGTGAATGTTTATGTCGATTCGTATGCACCAGTTATTGATATAAATACGTTGAAAATGGATGAAGTATTGAACGATTCAGGCTATACATACCTCATCTTGAAGCTTCCCTCATCTAGCGAGATAGTCAAAACATGGATTGATACAGAAGTGGGCAAGATCGGAGGAATCAAAACAGCCGATGATATCTCGTACAAAGTTGAACTCAATGAAATTAGTGGTATCGAAACGATTTATTTTGTTTTTTCTGATAGTGCAGGAAACACTTCAAAATATGCTTACTCTGTTCAAAAAATATTGAGTGAAATACCTCCAAAATTTCTTGATAATAATGTAGAAATCGAGGCAAGTGAAAACTTTTCAGTGTTTTCTATGGGGGTGTTGCCTGATATGAATCTCAAATCGTTGACAAATATTTTGATTCTTTTGGCAATTGGAATTTTGATCATAATTGACTACTTGGTCATAAAGAAATTGGATGATAATCTAGTCGGTACAAACGGAAGACACCATCTCAAACTAGCATTAATTCTAGTTATTGGATTTATATTGGTGCTTTCTGCTGGAGCTGGAAGTATTTTGACGGGTACAAACATATGAAACTAATCATTTTTTTCAAAAACAATATTCGGGCAATAATCTATTCAATTTTGATCACAGTAGGATTTGGGACGCTTGTATATGTACTCGATATGCGTTTGAATGATCTTTTTCTTTTATCTTCATCAATTCTCTATTTGATTCTTGTGGTCGAAATAGTTTGGATGTGGTATTGGGCAAAAAAAAAGTTGATTCAACTCAATATTCCAATAGTAGATAGATATGACCGAATAACTCAACTTGTTCTACATGCAACACTCCCAACGATGTTATTCTGGTCAATAGTTGGATTTATTTTCAATAACCTCAACCCGCATGAATGGGTTTTTATTCTTTGTGTTTCCTTCATTTTATTTTTTGTATTGTTTACAAATATCAGAGCTTATTATGAGGACAAATTCCAACTTGAAGAAAAAACACATGCTGTTTATGATTTTATCAAACTCTTTATATATGTTTTTTCTATATATAATTTTCTAACATTTTCTCAAAGTTACAATCTTCAAATCCTGTATTCAATTATTTTTCTCGGCGTAATAGGGAGTGTTTTGCTATTTTTGAACCTCTTACAACAAAAGAGCCATTCTATCGCTCTTTTTGTGGTATCCATAGTTCTTTCTTTTGTAATATCAATTTTAAGTGTTGTCTTTTTTGAAATTTTAAATATGCATATTTTCAAAGTTGTGGGGATAGGTTTTTTGCTTTTTTATATTTGTGTTAGTTTTATGCACCATACAATTAGACGGGATTTGACAAAAGAACTTATAATCGAGTATCTAATTTTGGCAATGTTACCTATGGCCATGTTTATAGCTTACTAAATAATGAGACTATTTGTTGCATTATTTCCTGACAAAAAAACAAGAGAGTATTTTCGTGATACCAAACAATTGATGTCAAAATACAAAAGAAATTTTCTTTTTACTCCAATTGATCAAATTCACCTTACAATAAAATTTTTGGGGAACAATGTTGGAGAAGATACGTACAAAATATACAGAGACACACTATTTGAAAAATTAGCTTGTTTTCACTCTTTCAAATATGAAATTTCAGATCTAAAATTTGGGTTCCCAGGACAGTTGATTCCAAGTATTCTTTTTTCAAAAGTTATTAACTCTGCCGAACTCAATGATTTGACTGATATAGCAACAGAATCTGCAAAAAATATTGACTATCATGATATTGTTTCAAAGAAAGAGCATAAGAAATTGATTCATCATTTCACGATAGGACGAGTGAAAACAAACAAAAACAAATCATTTGGGAGAGATTTTGGAATTTATTTGGAAGGTATTCCCAAACCAGGCTTTGAAACCGAAGCAAATGAGGTTGCAATAGTTGAAAGTGAGTTGGGCGAGAAAGGAGCTAAATATAGAGTTTTGGATGTGTGTAAATTAAAATGAACACCTTGGTCTTTTTACCCCAAAGTATGTAGTCTTGATCTGACCGTTTTGCATATCATTATTTCTCCCAATTCACAGCTCGAAAAAAAACCAATTATTTCATTTTGAATCCTAGTTTCAGTCGAAATAATGGTTTTTTTAGTTCATAGATATAGGCAATAAAAACAAGGTGACAAAAAGACTATGGGATGCTATAATATGCTAGGTTAAAATTAAGTTATGGCAGATAGACTTTCTGGTTTGTTGATTGCTCTTTTTGTAATTCTCTTTATGGGACTTTTTGTGATGTATATGTATCTTTTTGCACCTGGAGATAGAGCGAACACAAATATTGTAATCCCTTCGAGAATAATGAACTTCCTGAAGATATTACTTATGAGACCAATGATTTCTTGAACGATGAGTTGGAGAAAAAAATCAATGATTCAGAAGATCCCAAAAAATCATATCAAATAACCATTGAAAAAATTTCTGTTGATAATCCATCTATTTATCATTCAAATTCTACTGAGGTATTGGAAAAGGAGGGTTGGCTTGTACTTCCCTGGACATATAAAAATCAAAATCCTTGGTATAGTTTTCTTCCTTGGATAGAAAAAAAGTCAAATGGAGAGGCAATAGTTTT
>CAYSKC010000124.1:0-3616 GCA_964431615.1 uncultured Candidatus Saccharibacteria bacterium | reverse complement strand
GAAACAAATAAATTGTCATTCTGTTTTGACAACAACGTCAATCAAATAGGTCTAAAATTAGAAAATTCTGATATTCCATTTTTTATCGATTTCTAATGAAAAAAAATGCATTTTCCTTGGTTGAACTTCTTGTTGCAATGGCAATCATTGCACTTCTAATTTCGATTGCAGCATTTGGGATCAATATCGTCCAAAGAAACTCAAGAAATACAGAAAGAAAAAAAGAATTGGATAATATCAGATTGGCAATCATTGAGGCAGAATTAAATTCTGGAGCGAAAATTACTTCCTTCGATGCCGAAGATATAGCTTCAATCAATAACAAAATCGCAAATGTGGCAGGCTTAGGACTTGATATTGTCACACCAACTGTAGAATCCGATAGTGTATTACTCACACAGAAACCGTTGCCAATAGTTACTCCTGGAGTAACTATTCTCAAACCCACTCCAACACAAAATTTTTCTCAACCTACTCCCACACCCACCCCAAAATTAACCTATGCTGTACCTTCACCTACACCAACTAGTGTTTCTGGTGCCACACCAGTCATAACACCTACTATTACACCTATTAGCTCAACAACAAATTCTCCAACCCCAATTAATAATACAAATACAACAGTCATTGGTTTTGGCGGAAGTGGAGGATCATATTTAGTTCAGAATTTTGCATCAGTTTCAATTGATAGTTCCTGTATAAGCGAAGCAGAAACCGATAGAGATAGGTTGTCTATTTGTCTTGATGCTACCAATAGACAAATTGCTTCAAAACTTGAGGGAACAAATATTTTATACTATCTGTACCTAGGAAATTAAATCGCTTATATTGAACATTACAAATATTTCATTTAATTAATACAGAGTATCTAATGAAAATTTTCCAAAGATATTTACACAGAGGTTTCTCAATGGTTGAATTACTTGTTGTATTGGCTGTTACTGCAACACTAATTGGACTTAGTATTTATGGCATAACAGTTATCAATAGAACAAACAGAGATACCCAACGAGTAGAGCAGGGAGGAAAAATTAAACAACTTATTGACGAATTTTATCTTGATAACGGAAGATACCCAACCAATGAAGAATTTTCATTTTCTGGTATTACTTGGTCAATATGCAAAAATAACCGTTGTCTGACAACGAAAAACGACTATTCACAACTAACTCCAACTAAAAGCTCAAATCCATCTACAAAAACTGTTACTGCTTATTGTTATAAAGCAGATACAGCTGGTGCAGCATACGTACTAGGCGTCAAAACTGAAACTGGTATGTGGAAAGAAATGGGCAACAAAGAAACAGCAACATGTGCCAATGAAAGTACAAAGAATAATTTTGATTCTTTCTCAATACCACTTAACCCACCTGTCGCACCAGTATTAGAATAAAAAAAATTGTTGCCCTTTAGGTCAAAGTTTTGTCTTTTGGTTTGAGCCTTCGACGTTTTTTTTTCTGACTAATACCTGTTCTGAAATCTGAAATTTTTGTTATCTTCAAAAAAAAGAGCTACATAGAATGTAACTCTTTTCAATCATTTATAATTTATCTCTATTTTGCTTTTTGGCCCTTATCTCCTTGAGTCCCAAGTACAATCACAACGCCTACAATCAAAAGAATTACTGCTCCACCTAGACACAAAAGAATATTCTTTAGGCTAAATAATGTTGATTTCTCGATAGCTAATGCCATCATCCCTTCGCCGAAATCATCTGTTTCTGCAAAATAATAATAATTTTCTGTGTCTCCATCAGCTCTCTTTGTTTTTACATCCTCCCATTTACCATCTTTAAATAACTTCATTGCAAGGTCATCTTTACCAATATTTTTATCAGACAAATCCTTTCTTGATGCTGTCAGTCTCCATGATATTGAATCTATTTTTTCAAAATCCAAATCCTGAGTTTCTATACCACAAAACCCATAAGAATCTTTTAGTTCTACATCTGTCGGGTTTCCTTCCTTTGAAGTGACAGTTATTTCACCACTTATTGCTTCATTTGTATTTATTGAGATTTCCGATAAAATACTACAAGCAGATTTGACTCTCAAAATAACAGTACCTTTTTCTTCTATTTCAATCACAAATTTCTCACCCCCCTCAATTTCTTCACCATCTACCTCTACTACAAAACCAGTATCTTTATTCTCAACTTCATCTCCAGTATTGATTGCACCATTTATATCTGCTTGTTCAGTTATTGTTGGAGTCACAACCGATACAACCTTCCCACCGTCTGCATAAACCGATATAAATGGAATTATTGCGAAATTAAAAAAAAGAGAGAATACTCCAATTATTACAATTTTTGAGCCAAACTTACTCATAAAACACGAAATAACAAATTAAATGGGGCTTTTTGTGGGCAGATGAGTGGATTATAACACCAGTATCAAAAACTACAAAATACAAAACGGAGTAACGAGTAACGAATAGCGAGGAGCCAAAAACGTTGTGGGTTCAAGGCTCAATCTTTAATACCTGATACCTGATATTTGGTACTTGATGTTTGATACTTGATCTTCTCTCCTCAGGTCAAGACCCCCTTGATCCTCCTTATACCGCTCCCACTGCTTTCTTGGGATACTATTTTAAAATGGCCAGATTTCGAGAGTTCTGATGTATTTTCTACATGAGGACCCCCACAGAATTCTTTTGAGAAAAACATAGACTCATCGATACTTTCAATATCGGGATTTCTTCTATCAACTTGTACCTCTGGATTTACAACAAAGTAAACACTAACCATATCGCTATATTTTCCCCCAAACTCCATTTCTGCACCAAGTTTTTGAGCTTCTTCAATAGGCAAAACCTTCGAGTACATATTCCAGCCCTCATCAATTATCTTATTCACCATATCTTCGACTTCTTTTATCTCGGGATCTGTTAGTTTTTCATCATGCGAAAAATCTATTCTGAGTCTTTCTGCAGTAATATTACTTCCTCTCTGATGAACATGAGAACCCAACACTTTTCTGAGTGCTCCCAAAAGAAGATGATGCGCTGTATGAAGCCTTGTAGTCTGTTCTGATTGATCAGCAAGACCTCCTGTAAATTTCTTTTCGGCACCTGATCTGGATTTTGCCTTGTGTTCCTCATCCTTTATTCTGTATTCATCAGAAACTTTCTTTATTTCTTCTTGAGTTAGATCAAATTCCTCCAAAACCAACTCCAAAGGAAATCCGTATGTCTCATATATGTAAAAAGCTTTTTCACCTGTCAAATCCTCCTTGGACTCAATCATTTTATTCATCTCCTTAAGACCCTTTTCAATTGTTCTTCTAAATTTGATTTCTTCCCCTTCAATGCTATCAAGAATTTTTTCTTGATTTATTTCCAATTCAGGATAAGATCCCTTCATTTTTTCTATGACAACGTATACTGTTTCCTTCGTGAAATTATTGACTATTCCTAGCCTCAAACCCTGTCGAATCATCCTCCTGATAATTCTTCTCAAAATATAACCCTGATCTTTGTTTGAAGGAAGAACACCATCCATCAGGATAAAAGCTGAAGCTCGAGCGTGTTCGGCAACAATTCTAAATGCCTTTCGATACTCATCATCGACTGCCAAATTAGCATGTCTTCCCGCTAATTCTTCGATCTTCTT
>CAYSKC010000123.1:1354-3626 GCA_964431615.1 uncultured Candidatus Saccharibacteria bacterium | reverse complement strand
ATATATTTTGATAGCAATTTTTATGTCTTTTAGTGCTATCTTTCAGATATTTACAAAAGAACCGGTTCTAGATTCAGAAAAGTTCACGCTCAAAAATTATATAAAACAGACCAAAGATGGGTTTCGAGAGACCTTTAAAGATGAATACAACAAAAAACTCTCAATTTTTTATATCTTGGTTGGGGGAATTTCGTGGAGTCTTCAGATTTTTTTGAATCAGATATATGCTTCGAGTATAGGTTACAACGAGATAGCAAAGGGTTGGTTGTTTGCTATTATTCGATTTGTGAATAGCATTTTGATTATCAAAGTATTGAGATTGGACAATTTGATTGATCGAAAATATGCTTTTTTGATATTTCCATTACTCATGATTGTGTTTTTGCTTCCTGCGGGATATTCCTCGTTATATTTGGGGACAATCATTTTATTTGGGGCTACTCTTATTTCAACTCTTCGATTTATCATACTCAATCAACTTACAAACGATGTTTTCGAATCAAAATATCGAGCGACTGCAATTTCTACATTGAACCTTTTTGTAAGTCTTGTTTATGTCTTAGTAATCTCTCTTGCAGGTATTGTAATAGATAGTTTCGGTGTAGAAATATTCTATACTTTCTTGGGAATTATTTCTTTGATACTGGTTCTTCCTCTGGGTCTAGATTTAAGAAATTATTCAAAAAAAAACCGGTAAGAAAACCGGTTTTTCATTTCTTTTCAATTCATCCAAATCTGAAATTTTTGTAAGATTCAATCTGTAATCATTTCAACAGGCTCTGCTGTCCCATCGCCCACAATCTCAATTGGGATTGAAGATGTGTTGATTTTGTACTCTACTGGGTCTTTTGAATCATCTCCGACATTTGTATCAACAATTCTTGTATCTTCAGATACTCGGACATCTGCAAGACCAGCTTTGATGGGTTTAAAAACAAGTGATAATATTTCGTCATTATTTTTGATTACATCTTCGTTTACGAGTTCAATTCGTATAGTATTGTTTTCTGGAGTTAATTCAATAGCTTTATATATAGGATTTAAGTCAGTCATTTGCATATATTCAAGTACAGTTGCGTCATAAGATACCCTGAGATTAATAGCGTCAAGTGGCAGCGTCTCAGGAATATCCTGAGCTTTGATCTTTATGGTGATTTCATCTGTTTGAGCATATTTTTCTTTTTCTAATGCTGGAGTGAGTGAAAGAGTTATATCCAATTTCTCAATTCCTGTGCAGTCAATATTTTTGTCAGGGTTTTGGTCATCACAATCTGCTCCCAATGCACAATTTGGACCATATCCATCACCATCGTTATCGACACAAAATACATTGTTATTTTGATTATTACTATCGTTGTTTTGTTCGGGGGTATTTGGGGTTTGGGATTGATTGTATAGAGTATAACCAAAATAAGCACCAGAGGCTAATACCAAGACAAACATGAACACTATGAGAATATCTATACCTTTCATGGACAGTATTTTAAAAAAAACTAAAAATTAACTCCAAAGTCAAAACAAAATTATTTTGGGAGTTCCCAATAATATTTTAGATTAGACAGTTTAGAAAGGCAAGTCGTCTGGATCGATTGTGTCTTCAACAGATTGTGATTTGTTTGTAGATTTTTTTACGTTTTTTTCTTGCATTGGTTGGTTGGAGTCTTGAGTTTCTCCTTTTTCATATCGATCAAGCAATATTATTCTATCACTCACTATCTCAGTTCGGGATTTTGTATTTCCATCTTGATCTTCCCATTTTCTATTTTGAATCCTTCCAGATACAAAAACCCTAGTTCCTTTGTGTGCTCTTTTTGCGAGGTAATCCGCGTCATTTCCCCAGACCACAATATTGTGAAACGTCACTTCATCCTTCCAGTCATCTCCTTGTTTGTAACTTCTGTTTGTAGCAACGCTAAAATTAGTTACATTTGTTCCACTAGGAGTGGATCTTACCTCTATATCTTGAGTAATATTTCCAATTACCTTTGCCTCATTTAAGTCTCCAAAAACAGCCATGTTTAGATATTAAAAACTAAATACTTTGAAATATATTTGATACAAAAATATTATACATTATAAAAAAACAAATCTTTGTCAAAAGTTTAAAATTTGTTTTGAAAAGCTTTTGCGTATTCTTCAAAACCAACTTTCTGATAGAATTTATGTGCATTTTTGAGAGGTTTTCCAGATTCTAATCTTATACTGTTTGCCCCAATATTTTTTGACCAATCAATTGCTTTGCGGTCTGTCTTGCGCTTCTCTTTTGCGAGCT
>CAYSKC010000123.1:0-1344 GCA_964431615.1 uncultured Candidatus Saccharibacteria bacterium | reverse complement strand
CCAATCAATTGCTTTTTCAATCATTTTCGTTCCTATGTCTTGTTTTTGGTATTCTTGTTTTACAAAAATTTCTTCAATCTCTGCAACATACCCGCCTTTTCTTATCTGTGGAATTAGATATAAAGAAAGAACTCCAACATATTTCTTATCAACTTTCGCCAATAAAATCACGGATTCGTTTGAATTCATAACTTTATCAAAAATTTTACTACCAAAATCTTTTGCAGTTGTATAGTTTGTGTTTTTTTTCAAAACATTGTTTCCAATATAATTTCTAAACTCATCCAATAGAGACAATACTATTCTTTTATGTCTTTTTGTTGCATAAATTATTTTGGTTTCCATGATTTTGAAAAATTTTTCTATTTAATTATATCAAGGACTTGTATATGATATGTTTGAGATGATAGAATACTCGAGCAATTAAACTATGTGGGGATTTTGAATGTTTAGGTCATAGGTCTGTCAGTGTTTAGCTGAGGGATATGAATTATGATTTAAAAATTAAGTTTTAACTTTGTAATTAATTTGTCATTTCGGACATAGTGAGATTGGGCTAATGATGATATTTGAAAATTGATTATTTTTGTTAATAGGTCCTCGCATTTGCGGGGACATCAGAACTCTAAATGTTTACTTCATTTTGTTTGTAAATATTAAGACTTCTAGATGGCCCTATCGTCTAATGGTTAGGACACAGGATTTTCAATCCTGCAATCCGGGTTCGATCCCCGGTGGGGTCACCATCTCACTTTCATCTCCAAAATTTTCCCAAAAATTCTTAAACCCCTTACTAGCAAGTATTTTCAGGGTTCGATCGAAAATTATTTTCTCTAGAATTTGGTGTCGAATATATGATATAATACTCATAACAAAGTATTATCTTTTATAGATATCGAATGAAAGATTTAGAAATCATTGAAAAAATTTTAATAGAGCATGGCAGAATTATTGATCATGCAACCGTTTCCTCATACTTTTCTGATATTTCGAATATAAATAATAAGATTAGTAGTCTCATCCAAAAAGGGCTACTAGTGAGCCTTAAAAAAGGAGTTTATTACATTACAAAATTAGGAAGCCTAGGTTACACATCTATTTCCAGTTATGCCTTAGCTAATATCATCGGGGAAGAGTCATTTGTATCTTTCGAAGGAGCATTAAAGTACCATGGAATTTTTGATCAAGGGCTTAAAAAATATAGATCAATCAGCAAGAAACAATATCTAGATAAAGAAATTGAAGAAACTGAGTATACTTATATCAAAGTCAAAGAAGACAGTTATTTTGGATTCGAGACCGTAAAATTAGATAACATGGATGTAAGAGTTGCGAGGAAAGAAA